>JASHPM010000500.1 GCA_030038115.1 Acidobacteriaceae bacterium
AACTCCCCGCTGTCGAGGATGGTTTGGGCGGCCTGGGCCGGGAATTCGTCAGCACAGAGGAGGCGAAGTTCGGGTTTGGCGGCGCCTTTGGGAGCCGAGTCGACGGCAAAGACGGCGAGGAGTTCGGTGTCGACGTCGGAAGTGGGGGCGAAGAAGAGCTTGGTATTCATGGTTTTTGTTTTCGGGAGCGGCGCAGAGCCTTACCAGATCACTTTAACTTGGGAGTAGCGCCGGAAAATCCGGTCGGCGGTGACGACGGGCAACTTTTCGGCGACTGCGGTTGCCAGAATCATGCGGTCGAAGGGATCGCGGTGGTGAAGGGGGAGCGAGAACAGCTCAAAAGCATGACGCGCTTCCAGGGGCAGCAGGGTAATTCTCAGGTCGCGAATTGCACGTCTCGTTTCCTCCTCTGACATGCCGAGTTTTCCGATGGAGTTTTTGAACGCAATCTCCATCAGCGACGCCGTGCTCAGGTTAACTTCAATCTCGACTGGCGCCAGCATTTCCTGAACCCCAGGTGGCAGCGATCCCAGATGAGCGAGGATCAGCACCTGCGTGTCCAGGAGGACCCTAATAGCGACCCTCCAGGAAGGCATCGACTTCTTCATCCGTCATTGGGTCGGCCCAGTGCGGGTCGATAATGCGGATGCGGCCTTTTCCGGTACCGAATCGTCGCACCGGCTTCTCGGCGTCCTGTTGGGGTACAGGGGACACGAGGGCAATCGGACGTTTGTAACGGTAAATGACGATGCTCTTGCCCTTCTCGACATCGTCGAGAATCCGCGGGAAATTCGCCCTGGCCTGGGCCGCACCGATCTTCTTTGGCATACAGGAATTGTACAACAAATTTTGTACAACTTTTCAGGGTATCCGCGCCCCCATCGGGCAGGTTGCTGCGCACTCAAGGGGCGACGACAACGAGACGGCTGGAGGATGGTCCGAATGTTCCTGAATGCCGACTTTACACTTCAAAGGGGGTCACCACCTGACGATGGATGGTATCGCCAAGGCTTAGGTTCGGTTGCGGCGAGCGTTCCAGCGGCGAACCCAGTACGTGGCGAGGACGATATTCGAGACAGCCACGAAGAGCCATCCCAAAGTATGCAGCCATGGCGGAACAGCGGTGGAAACCCCAATCACGAGGAACGAGATGAGCAGGAGCCATGCGGTGCCAGCAATAAGGAGCCGAGTGCGCAGAGACAGGTGTGATCCAGGCGCATTGCGCCACTGCAGGGCCATGAATGCCTCGATGATAGACCTTGTTCCCCGGCGATGAATCAGCAACTGAACTCGCTGGTATCCTGCCGCGGAGCGTCCTAACTCGGCCCAATACGGACCGTATCACCGGCATTCCGAACCCTTCGCCGCGATTTCAGGACTTCCGGCTGCGGGCGATGGCCGCGCGGGCTTCCTTATCCGCTTCGCGGCGGCGTTCGGTTTCGCGCTTGTCCCAATCCTGCTTGCCGCGGGCGACGGCCAGCTCGCATTTCACACGGCCGTTACGAAAATAAAGCCGGGTGGGTATGAGCGTTAGCCCCTTCTGCTGCGTCTTTCCCGTGAGCTTTCGAAGTTCCTCCTGGTGGAGCAGCAGTTTGCGCGTGCGCAGCGCGTCGTGGTTGTTGCAGCTGCCGTGGGAATACGCTCCGATATGCGCGTTCAGCAGAAAGGCTTCCCCATCCTGAATGAGACCGTAGGCGTCGCGGAGATTGGCCTTGCCCTCGCGGATCGATTTAACCTCGGTCCCGCGCAGAGCCACGCCCGCCTCATACTTTTCGAGGAGGAAGTAATTGTGGCCGGCGGAGCGGTTCTGGGTCGCGTCGCGGGAGCCAGAAGCCACGGGATCGCGTGGCCTGGGCTTCGGCGGCGCGGGTTTTGCGGGATGGCTGGGTGGGCGGGCCATGGATTCAGTCGCAGTTTCTCATCGTATAACGGCGCCGTGGGTTACCAAAATGCGGTACCTGAAGCGACAGAAGGCAGTGTTGCGCACCAGCCTCATGGGCGGCGGCGGGAAGAGGCCGCGGTGCGATACTATAAGCAACGCGAAGCGGCATCGCCGGCAAGGCATTCTTCACCAATCGAAGACGAGGGGTTGGCCGCCCTCGCGTGCACGATTCCCACTCCCCACGATGGAGCTGCATGAAGCGAAGTCTTGTTATCTGGGCGTTCTTTGCCACGATACTGGCGGCCCTCCCGGCGGCGCACGCGCAGTCGGCGGCGCATTGGTTTAAGCAGGGTCAAGCCGCCGAGCAGAAGGACGACACCCAGGCCGCCTATGAGGCCTACTACCAGGCATACCTGAAAAAGCCCTCCGACGAGCGCTACAAGCTCGCCTATGAGCGCACGCGTTTTCCCGCCGCGGCCATGCATGTGGAGCACGGCGAGAGGCTGCGCGATGAGGGTAACTATACGGGCGCGCTGACGGAGTTTCTGCGCGCGATCGAAATCGATCCGAGCAATGAGCTGGCGTCGCAGGACATCAAAGCCACGCGCGACAAGCTAAACTCCCAGACGCCGGCTCCGGAGAATGCGCCTCGCACCACGGATGAGGCGCTGGAGCTGGCTGCGCCCATCCAGCTGAGACCGATTTCCAATGAACCGCTGACGCTGCACATGGTGGAAGACAGCCGCATCGTCTATCAGGCGGTGGGCAAGGCCGCAGGCATCAACGTGCTGTTCGACCCGGCCTACAGCTCCAAGCGCATTCAGGTGGATCTGAATAACGTGACACTGAGCGACGCACTGCGTATTGTGGCGACTGTTTCGAACACGTTCTGGCGTCCGATCACGTCGAATACGATTTTTGTGGCGGAGAACTCGCGCAGCAAGCACACCGAGCTCGATGAGCAGGCGGTGGAGACGTTCTACCTGCACAACGTGGCGCAACAGAACGATTTCACGGAAGTGCAGACGGTTCTGCGCAACCTGTTTCAGGGGGCGAGAATCAACGGCGTGGCCAGCGAGAGCGCGATTGTGATGCGGGGGACGCCCGATGAGCTGTTGCTGGCGCGGCGGCTGATCGAGGATCTGGACAAGGCTCGTCCGGAAGTGGTGATCGATATTGCGGTGCTGGAGGTGAGCCGGGATCTGCTGCGCAACATCGGCATTCAGCTGCCGCAGACGGCGAGCATCAATTTTCAGCCGTCGAACGCGAACCTGAATAACAACAACAGCTCCAGCACCACCTCCACCACGACATCGAGTACCTCGACCACAACCAGCAGCATCACGCTCAATAACCTTGCTCACCTGAATTCGACGAACTTCGCGGTGACCATCGGCCAGGCGGCTGTGGACCTGCTGCTGACGGACACACGCTCGCGCATCATTCAGAATCCGCAGATACGGGCCTCGGACGGGCAGGAGGCGACACTCAAGATCGGCGAAAGAATCCCGATTGCGACCGGTTCATATCAGACAGGCGCGGCCACGGCGATCGTCAGCTCGCTGGTCAATACGCAGTTTCAGTACATCGACGTCGGCGTGAACGTGGACATGAAGCCGACCGTGCATTTCGACCGCGACGTGAGCATGAAGTTCAAGATCGAGGTCTCTGCGACGAACGGCAACTCCAACATCGGCGGCATCACGGAGCCAATCATCACCCAGCGCATCATCGACCAGACGATTCGCCTGAAGGACGGCGAGCCGAATCTGCTGGGCGGCATCGTGCAGCACCAGACTACCTGGGCGATCAGCGGCACGCCAGGGCTGGGCGAGCTGCCGCTGCTGAAGTATTTCTTCAGCACGCAGCAGAAGGAAACCACCGACGACGAGATTGTGTTCCTGGTGGTTCCGCACGTGGTGCGCGCCGAGCAGATCGATCCGGAAGACATTCAGGAGATCGATACGGGCACCACGAACAACATCGAGCTGCGCCCGGTCGACCTGACGGCGCGGGCGCCCACGATCACGCCGGCAGTGGCGCAAACCAGAACGCCGGCTCCCGTCGCTCCACCGCCTCCGACAACGGCGGAGGCAGCGCAGCAGGCGATGACGGCGATGCAGCGGCAGGTGAATGCGGCGCCGGTGGACCTGCGGTTAACGCCGGCTCAGTCGACACAAAAAGTGGGCTCGACGTTCAAGATGATCGTGAATCTCTCGGGCGGCAGCGACGTGTTTGCCGTGCCGATGGACATGCAGTACGACGCCGCGAAGCTGACGCTGATCAATGTCGACACGGACGATCCGCAGGATCCGAACGTGCTGGGCAGGGATGGTCAGGCGGTAGCGCTGGCGCATCGCGATGATGGAAAGGGTAACGCAGCGATCGCGGCTTCGCGTCCGCCCGGAACAAAAGGGGTGAGCGGCTCGGGAGCGCTGTGCGTTCTCACCTTCCAAGCCAAGGCTGCAGGCGACGCGTCGGTCGCCATTGTCAGACCCGTGGTGCGGAACAGCCAGCAGCAGCCGATGCCAGCCATGGGATCTCAGGCGGTGGTGCGGATTCAGTAAGCGGCTGCCGAAGGGTTGAAGTTATGCAGTTGACGATGCACACGAGACGAAGGGACGGGCGAAGCCGGGAAGCCGGCCTGACCCTGGTGGAGCTGATCGTGACAGTCGCGATCCTGGGCATTCTTGCGTCGGCCGCAGTGCCCATCGCGCGTTTTCAGGTGAAGCGGCAGAAGGAGCGGATGCTGCGCTACGACCTGTGGCAGATGCGGGCGGCCATCGATGCCTACAAAGACGCGGCGGACAAGCATGCGTTCCAGACCAAGGTGGACAGCCAGAATTATCCGCCGGATCTGCAGACGCTGGTGGATGGCGTGGACGTGCAGGGCAAGAAAGTGCGCTTCCTGCGCCGCATTCCCATTGACCCGATGAC
>JASHPM010000501.1 GCA_030038115.1 Acidobacteriaceae bacterium
CAGGCGCTCAATTCGCTGCAGGTATCGGAGATGATGTCGGCGGTCGAGCTGGTACAGGCGCTGGGCGGGGGATGGGATCTCTCGCAGCTGCCCACCCCCTCGCAGGTGAGCGCAAAGGTGCCTGGCAGCGCATACGCGCTGCAGAAGTGATTTTCAGAGCGCCGGGAGATTAAAGTCCACCGACGGTGTCTATGGCATCAGGTTCCCCAACAAGACGGAGGGGATCGTCACGGATCTGAAGATAACGAAGCCATATCCACAGGGAGAGAGCCAATGCCGTCGACCACTCGTCCGGTTTCCGATGCCGCTCTGGCGCAATCGCTCGCGAAGCTTTGGCCGCATCGGCTGCACGAATCCAGCTGGCTGAAGAATGCTTGCTGTGCGATGCACCTGCACCGGTGGGCGCAACTGGATCTGAGCCGACACGCGCCGGGCAGGGAAGTCTGGTTTTGCCGCTGGTGCGACCGAATCAAAATCGACGGCGCAAGGTTCGGAGATCAGGAGTCGTCCGGGGGCTGGGTTTCTGCCTGCGGAGTGCATGCCCAGACGGGTATGCCGCGGGCAAATCGCCCTGCCGCATGCCCGGTGCGGCCAGGAGTAAGGTGGGATCCGGTTCCTGGCGACCCAGCCAGGGCAGGTCCTGGTAAGTACCAGCACCATTCCAACAGTCACAGTGATTTTTGGCGCCAGGGCGCCCATCGAGCTTTTCGGGAAATCCAGTTCTGGAACCAGCAGCGAGAAGGACTTCCGCCCCTCAGGCGGGGTCTCGTCCAGAATGACGATCACCCCTGGGCACGGGTTACGCGCCCGGGAATGATACGACAGAGACACCCGAAACACTAGATTTCAGTTACTCGTAACACGGCAATCTGCTCACCAAAGAGTCCACGTTTATGTTCGCTAGTCGTTGATTTTCAATGCTATAAACGACCATTGCACTTAGCAGTCAGGACGTAAAAGAGGACGTCTCATGCTGCCTTATCTGTCGGTGGTTCTCTCTGTGCGCAATGAGCGCAAGATGCTCCCTGGGCTGATCGATCAGCTCCTCGCACAGAATTATCCGCCTGAGCTTTACGAGATCCTCGTCGTCGATGGCGGCTCCACGGATGGCACCGCCGAGCTGATCAGGCGACGCTATAGCGATCGCCGAGTCCGCGTGCGGGTCCTCGACAACCCGAAGCGCTGCGTCTCGGCTGGACGCAATACAGGCATCCGCGCCGCGTCCGGCGATGCCATGGTGTTTCTCTCCGGACACTGCACGATCCCGTCAAAGAACCTGCTGGCGGATACGGCGGAAATTCTGGAAACCACCGGGGCCGGATGCCTGTGTCGTCCTCAACCTTTGCTGGCCCCCGCTGACACACGGATGGGCGAAGCGATTGCGCACGCGCGGTCGACGCGTATTGGCCGTGGCCCGGTTGCGGAGGAAGGTTCGGGGTGGGTCGATCCGCCCTGCTCCGGCGGCACCTTTCGCAGGAACGTCTTCGAGCAGGTGGGTTTGTTCGACGAGAGCTTCGAGGCCTGCGCGGGGCTGGACTTCAATGAAAGAGTGCGGCAGGCGGGGATTCGCGCGTACAGCGATCCGCGGCTCGCCGTCTATGAGCAGCCGCCGCAAACGCTGCGCAGCCTGCTGCTCGAGATGTTCTGCAATGGGCGGGGAGCGAGCCATTTTATGCGCAAGCATCCGGAGGGCTCGTCGCTGGCGGAGATCGCTCCGCTGGGCATTCTGCTGGCCTTTCTGCTGGCCCTGTTCGCGTGGTCGCAGCTGCCGATTCCGATGGCCGCGTTCATCACGCTGCCGCTGGCGCTGTTCCCCGTGGCGGTCCTGTATACGTCGATGCAGATTGGCGCCAGCCACGGCTTGCGCTCGGCATGGAGGGCGCCCGCGGCCATCGCGACCATTTATCTCGGCCAGGGTGCGGGACTGCTCTTCGAATACGCGTTTCCGGCCGGGCCAGGGCCCCGGAGAACTGCCCCCGTCGTGACGGTCGCGCAGCCGGCGAAATTGCCGGGCAAAGCCGATCGCGCCGCCTGATCCGCGAATTGCGGACGGTACACTGGCGGCGTGAAACAGTATCGCGGCCGCATTGCGCCGTCGCCCACGGGTTTGCTGCACGTGGGACACGCCAGAACCTTCTGGACGGCGTTTCTGCGCGCCAGGGACGCGGGTGGAATCTTAGTGCTGCGGAACGAGGACCTCGATCCGCAGCGTTCGAAAGCGGCGTTCGCCAATGCGATGCTCGAGGACCTCGACTGGCTCGGCATTCGTTGGCAGGAAGGACCGGATGTTGGTGGGACATTCGGTCCTTACTCGCAAAGTGAGCGGCGCGGCCAATACCTACAGGTCTGGAAGCAGCTCCTGGAGCGGGGGTTTCTCTATCCCTGCACCTGTTCGCGGAGGGAACTGAGTGAAATTGCCCAGCCGCCGCATGACCACCCCGGCGCACAGGTCCACCGGGGACCCCAGGATGAGGGTCCGATGTATCCAGGGACCTGCCGTCCGGAAACAGCGGCGGATTTGTCGAAACAATATAACAGCCCCGCCGGTGTGAACTGGCGCTTTCGCGTGCCCGACGGCAGGGCAGTCGCCTTCGAGGATGGCCATTTTGGGCCGCAGCGATTCGTTGCCGGTGAGGACTTCGGCGATTTTCCGGTGTGGCGGCGCGACGACGTCCCCGCCTACCAACTGGCGGTAGTCGCGGATGACCAGACGATGCGGATCACCGAGGTGGTGCGAGGCGCGGACCTGCTGCTCTCGACGGCGCGGCAAATCCTCGTCTACGAAGCGCTGGGTTGGCCGGCGCCACGGTGGTATCACTGTCCTCTGGTGCTGGATGAGCGCGGCGAGAAACTGGCCAAGCGGCACGATGCGCTGGCCATCCGGACGCTGCGCGAGCAGGGCAGGACGCCGGCAGAGGTGCTGGGAACGGGCTAACAGCTGTTGAATGGATCGATCCAGCCTGGGGAGTCGGTGAATCCGCCCAGGATCAGGCGGTCTCTTCTTCCTCGTCCTGCATTTCCTCAATGGCCATGTCGCGGAATTCGTTGGAGTCGAAGACCTCTCCGCAATCGAGGCATTCGACGAACTCGGCGTCATCTTCTCGCGCCACGACGCGGACCTTGGGGTGCTTACAGACCGTATTCATGGGGTGATCAGGGCTGTGAGAATCGGTATGGGGCAGATTGTACCTGGCCGGGTGCGTCTGTCAACAGGCATGTTGGAGGGGTGGCAGCCCGCCCTGGTTAAACTGGGACCATGCCCGAAATGGAACGAGTTTCTCCTGAAGATGTGCGTCGGGTGGCTGAACTTGCCAATCTGGAGCTGACGGCGGATGAGGAGCCGCGCATGCGCCGTGACCTGAACGCCATTCTGGATTACGTGGCGCAGCTGGGGGAACTGGATACCGCGCACGTGGAACCGATGGCGCAGGTGTCCGAGGTGCTGGCGTCGTCCAGCCAGACGGCTTCCGAGAAGCTCTCTGTCCTGCGTGAGGATGAAGTGCGGCCATCCCTCGACCGCGGGTGCGTGATGGCCTCTGCGCCGGAAACGGATTCGGTGTTTTTCAAGGTTCCGAAGGTGATTGAGCGATGAGCACGGCGACTGCTGCGGCTTCGATTGATGGCATTCGCTCGGCGATTGCCAAAGGCGAGACCACGGCAACGGCGGTGACCGGAGCTTATCAGGCGCGTATCGCAGGTGAGGATGCGAAGATTCACGCGTTTCTCAGCGTCGATCGCGAGTATGCGCTGGCGCAGGCTGCGCGGATCGATGAGCTCGCGGCTAAAGGCGATCCGCTGCCCAGGCTGGCGGGCGTGCCGTTCGGCATAAAGGACGTGCTGACGCTGGAAGGATTCGCGGCGACGGCGGGATCGAAGATTCTGGAAGGCTATCGGCCCCCGTACACGGCAACCGCGGTGCGCAGGCTGGCCGATGCGGGAGCGATTTTTCTGGGCAAGCTGAATTGCGATGAGTTCGCGATGGG
>JASHPM010000502.1 GCA_030038115.1 Acidobacteriaceae bacterium
AAACCCGAGCACCTGATCATCATCCTCGTGATTGCTCTTCTCATCTTCGGTCCCAGCAAGCTGCCGGGTCTGGGCAAGGGCCTGGGCGAGGCGTTTCGCGGATTCAAGGAAGGCATCAAGGGCTCGCCTGACAATACAGATGCAGCTTCCAAACAGGAAAACGCCGCGAAGTCGGAAAATGTCACGCCTCAGGTGAAGTAGGGCCGATTTCGCCCACGGTCGACAACTGTGTCAGGAATAAGCCGCATCCTCGGATGCGGCTTTCGTGCGTCTGCGCCAGCTATCTGTGAGCGATGCGGGCGGCCTCCGCATCGGCGTCGAAAGCATCCTGTGGAAGCGGCACGTTGTAGGCGGCTTTGAAGATGAAGCGCTGGCCGGTCATGTCGCCGTTGTGCAGGCGGGTAATGGCAAACGGCGTCTGGATGCCTTCGATGTCGTGGTAATCGTCGTATTCCTCGGTTTCCTGATTCTTGTCCTTATACAGGGGATCGCGCCAGTAGTAAGTGCGGCGCAGGGGCAGGTGCGTCTGGGCGTCGATCTGGATGGTGATCGAGTCGTTGTCGGCATTCAGCAGCGTAACCTGCTCGGCGAGATGGCGCTCGGCGAGCGACTGGCCTTCATACATCAGAATCGTGGAGGGATCTTTCATCCACACGTGCACGGCGACCTCGATGGAGTGATCGTGGCGGCGGATGGCCTCGGCGCACTGATCTTTGGGAAGGGGATTCTTGCCGCGGAAGGTGATTTCCCAGCAATTCCTGGGGGTAAAAATCTGCGTCCAGTCGTGCTTGTCGGATTTTCCCTCGGTGAGATCGATACGTTCATCGTTCAGGGTGCGCCAGTCCCAATAGCGCACGGTAGCGCCGGTGGGTTTGCCCTGGTAGAAGCCGGCGATGCGGCCTTCAACGTAGCTGTTCTGCTGGTTCAGCCAGGTGTCGCCGCCGAGAGCCGTGACCATGGCGTTGAGGGCAGCGCGCGCCTTTTTGCTGCTGGAGTCTTCTTCCGGCGAAGTGGGCGCGGCGACGGTGGAGTTGGGCGGGGGGGCATCGGGCGTGACGACCTGGGCGCGAGCGACGGGGAACCAGCCGTGGGTGAAGCAGCAGAAGAGAAGGACGATGGGGATCTTTCGCATGGGCTTAACCAACTAAGACAGCTCCTCCATTCACATTGACGATCTCTCCGGTCATAAAGCCAGCAAGGGGGGTACACAAAAAGAGGACGGGGCCGGCGATTTCGACGGGGTCGGCAGGGCGGCCGAGCGGAATGAGGGAGATAACGCGGCTGCGGGAGCGGGGATCACTGAGGGCCGGGGCCGACATATCGGTTGAGACCCAGCCAGGCGCGACGCAATTGACGCGGATGCCGTGGGGAGCGAGTTCGGTGGCCAGACCTTTGGTCATGCTGATGATGGCGCCTTTGCTGGCGGCGTAGTCGGCGTGGAAGGCTTCGCCACGCTGGCCGGCGGTGGAGCTGACGAGGACGATATTTCCAGCGGCCTCACCGGGCTTCAGGGGATTGGCCTGCGCCTGCTGCTGCATGGCCCCGGCTGCGGCCTGGATGAGGCCGAAGACGCTGTCGAGGTTCACAGCGAGGGTGTTGCGCCATTGGGCATCGGACATGGTCGATATCGGGGCTTCGTTCGATTCCCAGATACCGTGGTTGGCGACCAGGATGTCGATGCGGCCGAACTGGATGACGGTCTTCCGGACGAGAGCTCGGCCGTCTTCGGGGCTGGCGAGCTCCTGAGCGAAAGCGGCGCATTTCTCCGGGCCACCGGCTTGGGCAACGAGGGCTTCGGCGGCGGCCTGGGCGGAGCGGTAGTTAAAGGCGACACGGGCTCCGGCCTCGAGGAAGAGGCGGACGGCGGCAGCGCCGATGCCACGCGAGCCTCCGGTGATGAGGGCGACCTTGCCTTCGAGGGAAAGAACAACTCCGGACATGGAACCAGCGTAATGGATGGCGAGGTGGTGGTGGGTTTTCCGGCAAAAAGGGGCGGCGATTTGGGCGACGATCAGGGAGTGGCGTTCTGGTAAACGCGGCTGTTAACCCCTGGCCCCTGCCACCCCTGGGC
Source organism: Acidobacteriaceae bacterium (assembly GCA_030038115.1). Classification (GTDB taxonomy): domain Bacteria; phylum Acidobacteriota; class Terriglobia; order Terriglobales; family Acidobacteriaceae; genus Palsa-343. The sequence continues at coordinate 2,072 of JASHPM010000502.1, forward strand.
TCCGGCAAACGGTTGAGGAATCAGCAACCTATTTTGATATCGAGTTCGATATCCCCCTGTATCGTTCCGGTTAACACCTGGTAAGTTGCTGATTCTGCGAGAGTGGTTCTGGAGCGGGCGGCCGGGGACGCGCAGCGCCAGGACGGAAAAGCAGTTGCCGCTCGCCGTCTGATTCCAAAGAGCTTATTCCCACGGCCTGAGCCGGGAAGTTTGCGGACGAAAAGGCCCGCAAAACGGAAAAGGGATCGATGGACATCGATCCCTTCTCGACCTTCTACTTTCAGTATAGCAGGCGGGTGGATCGATTTTGGCGTTTTGGCTGTGGATCGCGGAAGGTTGGGGGAACGGAAGTAATGGGCGGTTTCCCAAATTGGGCCGACTGACCCTAGGGGGCAATCTGGGTTCCCGCCCGGCGTGCAAGACGGGTCGATGCGATGACGGCCCTTCGGCTGGAATCGGCTTGGTTCATCGGCCGTCTGGCTGCGGCAGTCCTTGGGGGCAACCCCGAGCCGCTGCGGATGCAATGACTTGCCGGGGCAACAGGGCGGATAACGCGCATGTTGCGCCTGCGCTTGTTCGTACTCCTGCTGTCAGCGCCAGTTCGTTGGGCATTCGCCGATGTCGGTCCAAGTTGGCGGTTCGGTTTCGGGCCAGGTCAGTCCCCAGTTAAACCCGTGTGTGGCTGTATAGGAATTCTTCCCCCGGGGGTCTGTATAGGTGTAGCTGACACACAACGTGAACTGATTCCCAGCGGTTGGAACTTGCCTTGCGTACATCCCGCAGAAGTTGATAACGTACCTTTCGGCGTCTCCGGGGAGCAGCACTGCTGGAGAGAGCGGGACACCACCCTTGCAGAGCTGAACTTCGAGTCCGTTGGTGAATCCTCGGACTTTTGCAACGATATCCATCGCAGGTACAGGGCCGAAGTTTTTTTGCAGAATGGCTACCTCTGCGAGTCCATTCTTCTCGTCGTAGGTCGGAGGCTCGAATGCTACGGCGCCCATGTACGGCCTGTTAACAGCTTGGCTGCTCTCGGCCAAATCACGAGCCGCCCTCGCCTCCTTCTTTGCCTCTCCGTAAAGTTTCAGGGTGGCATCGGTTTGGGCCTGCATCTTAGCCAGCGTTTGTTTCAGGGAATTGTCGCTTTTACCCAGCGCCTGATTGGTCAGCCCGTTCGTGGTTTTCATTTGTTCCAGTTGTCCGGCGGCGATGTGGGCGTAATGGACGGCGCCTATAGCGGCCACAAGGGCCCCCCCGGCAGCAAAAAATGTAAGGACGTTCAGGAGTTTTTGCTGTCCATAGCTCTTTTTGCGATAAGCGCTAGCCTCGCGTGTCTCTTGCTCTACAGCGTGGAGTTCCGCGATCCTCCTGGGTTCGTCCTCTTCTTGGGCGTGCTCAGCGCGCTCGGATGCCTCGCGGTTAGCGCGTACAACTTCTTGGATCGCTTCTTGAATTGCGCACAGCTGGATCTGAAGCATTTCTGTCAAGGCTCTGAACTGGCGACGAAACATGGCCTTGTATCGGCTTTCCGGGGGAGGATAATAAAGAGAGATGAAACACGAATATCACGAGGGGCTGAAGGCGGGCGAGAATTTTGAGAAGCTGGCAGGGGCCGTATTTCAGCACATGCGTGTCAAGCGTTTTATTGCCCTTGCCCTGGCATTAATATACTTGGCTGAAGGAGAGTAGAGGAGCCGTGACAGGGCAGAGTCAATCCAGTGTGACCGAAGACTGCTAATCGTCGCCTTCGAGTTTTTCGATCCGCCCTTCAAGCTCCTTGAGTTTCTCCGTAATCAAGTAGAAGTTGGTGGCGAAGTTTTCTACTTCCTCCCGAAGAGCGGCGATTTCCTTAAATGCTTTCCTGACGCTCGCAGATTCATCCATAGTGCGGGGATTATACGGCTAACGTTATGATTCTGACGTGCCTGAACTAATCTTCAAAAATAGTTGGAAGCGTATTTCTCGGGCCAAAATGCATGGCGACGCGATGGCTCGTGAATGGACTACCTTGCTTCCAAAGGAAACCCATAGTGTCACCGTAGAGCAGGAAGATGATGGGACATGGGTCGCCTCCGCAACCTTCGGCATCTCCCTAGAAAACAATCTCGCGCTCGAAGTCGGTGAGTTTTTTTATCAACTCCGTTCTAGCCTGGATGGGGCCATTTGGCAGGCGGTCGCCATCGCAGAGGGAACCGAGCCGACCGCCGATATAGACCGCTTGGAGTTTCCGATTTGCATCGCAAAAAGACAGTTCGAGCAATCGGCTATCCACAAAAGTAAACTCCCTCAAGAGCTGAAGGACTGGCTTGCGTCGATACAGCCGTATTGTGCTGTAAAGCCGCTGGACGACCCGGATAGAGGGCTGGGGGCTACTTTGGAACTTATCCATGATATGGCCCGAAAAGATAGGCACAGACGGCTGAGAGTCGTGGCCGCGGTGCCTACGGCGCTGGAGATGGGATTCAGTTCCGTTCCTCCCGCTACCATCACTTCCGTTGAGGGTATCCGATGCAACTTTTTGGAAGGTGAAAGTAAATTCCTCAGGTTCACTGCGGCCACCGAGGACGGCAGTCCGATTGACAAAATTCAACTGGCCACCGGCCTGAAGATTGAGATAGCCATTGATGAAATTCCCCTTTGGGAACAGAGGCTCGATAGAGAATTCGTTCGTTTCGTCGGAGCTGTCGTGTATGTGCTTCAGCGTTTCGAAGCTGTTTTCGCGTGAGCGGTTCACGTCCGCCTTTCCGGCGGATCGTGGTACACCCCGCCTAAGCGGAGGATTCAGACCCGATGAGCGGCAACTCGAAGGGTGAACCGAACGCGAAGGGTCCGTCCGACTTCGACAGGTTCTCGGATTTTGTCCGGCGGCTCATGGCTGTGCCACACAGCGAAGTCAAAGCCGCTATGGAAGCCCATAAGAAGAATCGCGTTGCTTCCGTTTCCCGCGATTCTGGCGCATCTTCCAGGGAGCGTTAGAAGGGTTCGGTCTCCGCCCCGTCACCTTGCCAGTCAGGTCTGCATGGGTGAGCCGCTTTCCGCTGGTTTGCGAAACTGCCAGCATGGAGCGATCCGCGTCGTCCAAGGGATTCTCTTTCGTGGCCCGGTTGTCGAATCTGAGGACCTGCTCGTCAGGGCGGCGGCACTAGCTGCCAGTGATGCTGGATGCCGGGTGTATCGTCCCCCTCCTTCCCATAGTCATTCGAGTGGTGTATAAGGGATTCCCATAGTCATTCGAGGGGGGGATCCGCTCGTGGTTCTGAAGAGGCCGCCGGAAGCGGGAGACGTTTTGCAGGGAACCCTGGACATGCTGATCCTGCGCACGCTGATCATGGGCGCTGCGCACGGCCACACCATCGCGCAGATGATCGAACAAACCTCGGAAAACGCGCTGGAAGTGGAGCAGGGGTCTTTATATCCGGCTCTGCATCGCCTGGAGGATCGCGGCTGGCTGGTCTCGGAATGGGGCGTGAGCGACAACAACCGCAAGGCAAAGTTCTATCGCCTGACGGC
>JASHPM010000503.1 GCA_030038115.1 Acidobacteriaceae bacterium
ATGCGAAGAACGTCACTGGACATTTGGCGGAGCCGCTCGGAGATGGCCCAGCCGTGTTGCGGGGCGAGAGCGAGGGCGCGCAGGATGAGGAGATCCAGAGTGCCCTGCGGAAGGTCGATGTGCGGCATGAGGTGACTCCCCTGCTGCTTCTACAGGAAACGATAGCACGAGTGGAGATGAAGAGCAAAAGCAGGTTCCCTGGCGCGGCGTGGTGCGGGGGAGGACGGGGCGGCGCTGCGGGGGCGGCGCGTGCTTCGTTGCACGCGCGAGCCAAAGTCCGGCGAAGGACGTGCGGGGAAGCTGGTTGGGCCGGCGCCGTTGAGGACCTCGCAGATGGGAAACGGAGCAGGAGAAGATTGCACGTCCGAGAGGGAGTTTGGCGAAGAGCCCCGCGAGAAGGAGTTTGGCCTATTCGGCTTGCTGGCTTCGCGGATTCGCTCAGGGTGAACTGCGAGCCCGTGGTGAGGAGAAGCAACCGCGGGGTCCGCAGGTCGACGCGTCCAGACGGTTTACGCGGGAGCGGCGTGGGTGGGGATGGCGGCGCGGCGCTGGTCGCGGCGGTATTTCCAGATACCGAAGAGGATGGCGGCGGCGAGCAGGCCGAGGAAGGTGTAGAGGATCGCCGAGGACCATCCGGCGAGGTAGTGGTTAAACCAGCGGAGAATTTTTCGGCCGTAGATGAGGGCGAGGGCGGCTTCGCCTCCGTAGCGGAAGGTGCGCCCGATGCCGAGGGCGATGAAGAGCTGGCGGCGGGTGACGCCGAGGGCTCCGGAGGCGAGCAGGAAGGGCATGAGCGGAATGGGCGGGGGCAGCAGGGCGGCAAGGCAGAGGGTGAGGATGCCGTGGTTGTGGATCCAATTCGCCATGTGGGAGCGGAAGAGGGCGGGGACATAGCGCTCGAGCATGGCCTCGCCGCCTCGCTTGCCAGCGGCCCAGGTAAGCCAGGCGCCGAGGAGGCCGCCGGCGACGGCCACGGGCGCGAGGAACCAGGGCGATTCGCCATGCACGCCAAGAATGAGGATGAGGATGTCGGTGGTGGCGGGGATGGGCAACGGGATGGGCGCGGCATCGAGGACGGCAACGGCGAAGAGCCCGGCGAGGCCGAAGTGAATGACCCATGCGGGAATGAGGCGATGACGGGCATGGCGCGCAGCGGTCTTTGCCGCAGGGAGGGCTGCGAAGGTCACGGAGGGTAAGACGCGGCGGGAGCGGTGCGGGTCGCGCGCGAGAGCGGGAATTTTCATAAGAAGTGCAGTTTTGGAACAGAGGGCAGGGCGCCGCATTCGACGCCATAACGATAGAAGAGCTCGAGGCCGGCGAGGCAGGGCTCGTCGAACCGGTACCAGATGTTTTCGGAAAGATAGGCGCGGATGGTTTCGCGAGGGATGCCAATGCGCAAGGACCATTCGTCGGCGAGCGAGTCGATGTGGCGGAGGCCTGCATCGCGGGAGTGCTGGAAGTCTTCGATGAGCTGTTTGTGCGGAACACCGGAGGCGGCGAGGGAGTCGGGGCGGACGGCCCAGAAGGCGGAGACCCAGACGGTTCCGGTGAAGTTGTGCCACTCGTGGGCGAGGTCGAGGTAGAGGAGGCGCTCACCGGTACGGCGCTCGCGGGCCTGGCGATCTTCGAGGGCGAAGAGGGCGGGGTCGCCGATGAGGAGCGCGGCGTCGGCGACGCCGAGCATGGCTTCGAGGCCGGGGGGGTGCTCGACGAAGGCGGGCTCAATCTGCCAGAAGCGAGAGAAGAGGATGCGGGTGTAGGTGGCGGAGGTGCGGGAGGCGCTGTCGAGGGCGACGCGGCCTACGCCTGAGACGTCTTCGGGAGTGCTGCCGTCGGGATTGCGGACGACGAGGATGATAGAGCGCACGCGGTCGCGCGAGGCGATGATGCAGCCGGGGATGACGGAGAGCGAGGGTATGAAGGCGAGGGCGGAGACGGGGACGAGTCCGATGTCGGCGTCGGCGGAAGCAAGCATGGCGGCGCATTCGGCGGGGGTATCGGAGGACAGGACGTAGCGTTGGGCGAGGCGGGAGCGATCGGGCTCGTGGTCGAAGCTCCACATTAAGGGCGCGGGATTGAGGAAGTGGATGGCGGAGACGCGGAGACGGGGGTCGCGAGGCACGCGTTAGTGTACAACGTGGCCCTGGTAACCGGAGCGGGGGCTGTTTTGGAGCACTCTGGTGTGTGCTGCTGTTACACGGTTGCGGGCAGGGCAAGGCATCCGTGAGCGGGCCGGTATTTCGCGAGTTGCAGGGTCTGTTGATTCAGAGCGGGAGACGATGGCTTCCCAAAACGGGAAAGGGAGGGGGTACTTCGGCATTGGGGCGAGGTGATTTGTCTTTGACAATCGGGGGGACGGAGGTTTCTGCTTCTTGCTGTGGGGTGAACCTGGGCGGGGAGCGGGGTGGAGCGGGGTTGGGTGGGGAGGGATGTGGTTGGGTGGGCAAGGATTGGTCCTCTGGAGCGGTTTTTCACGGCACCACAAATTTGAGCGCGCTGGAGGCGCTCCACTTCGGTAACTACGATGGGGGCTGTTTTCCTTGACCCGCGGCGGAAGCGGAACGTAATCTCCCGGCATGGCGGTGGCTGGTTCCGGGCCGGCTGACCGTTTTGGGTCGTATCGGCCGCTACGCGGCCGACTCCCCTGGGGAGCTTTCGAGAGCGCGCCGGATGATCGCAGTTCTCGCCGAACACTTCTGTAACGGCGCTGCGCGCAAGATGACATTTGTTTTCTCATTAAGAATCACATATGCCGATAAGCTCTGATGCGGAAACAACTGCGACCACTGCCGGGCAGCCGAAGGCGGCGCCGTTTGAGGAGAAGCATGCGTGGGTGGCGCTGGCGCTGACGCCGGGGGTGGGGCCGCGGCGTCTGCTGCGCGCAGTGGAGCGATGCGGATCGGCGGCGCGGGTACTGCATCTGCCCCTGACGGAGCTGGAGGCGCTGGAGCTGCCGGCGCAGGCTGCGCAGTTTATCGCAACGGGCGAAGCGGCGAAAGCGGCGGATGAGGAGCTGGGGAAGCTGGCGGGAACGAACGCGACGGTGGTGACGTATCACGACGAGGCGTATCCGGAGAGGCTGCGGGAGATTTACGATCCCCCGGCGCTGCTTTGGGCGCGCGGCGATGCGGGGCTGCTGGGGAAGCCGGCGCTGGCGGTGGTGGGGACGCGGCATCCTACACCCTACGGGACAGGGATGGCGGAGCGGCTTTCGCGGGACCTGGCGATGCGCGGCCTGATCGTGCTGAGCGGGATGGCGCGAGGCATCGACACGGCGGCGCACAAGGGGGCGCTGGAGGCAAAGCGGCCGACGATAGCGATCTGGGGCACGGGCGTGGATGTGGTTTATCCGAAGGAGAACAAGCCGCTGGCGGAGCAGATTATCGCGGGCGGGGGACTGATCGTGTCGGAGCTGCCGCTGGGGACGTTTCCGGCGCCGCAGAATTTCCCGCGGCGGAACCGGATACTGAGCGGGATGAGCGTGGGAGTGCTGGTGATTGAGGCGGGGGAGAACAGCGGGACGCGGGTGACGGCACGGTGCGCGCTCGAACAGAACCGGGAGGTTTTCGCGGTGCCGGGGAACGTGACGACCCGGAATGCGTGGGGCCCTAACATGCTGATAAAACAGGGCGCAAAGCTCACCAGCTGCTGGGAAGACGTGTGGGAGGAGCTGCCGACATCTATAAGGATGGGGCTGGAGCAGAGCGAGGGATTTGCATCCGAAAGCACATCTCTGGCATCGTTATTCGAGGAATCCCCGCTGCCGCCGGCGGAGGCGCGCGTGCTCGGCGTGCTTCGCCAGGATGAAGCACTGCAGATGGATGAGATCCTCGAGAAGCTCGAGGAAATGAGCTCTTCAGAGGTTTTCACAGCGTTGTTCGAGCTGGAACTGGCGGGACGCATACGACAACTTCCTGGGAAGAACTACGTCAGGAGCTTTTGAAGAAACTGCGCGCGCCCCGTTGAACTTGTGGTGCGCGTTCAGAACCGGTCCTGATGAAGGGGCTCCGGTGAAGATCATGAGCCCGGCCTACTCGAGGGCGGGTTTCACAGGTGGCATCAGCGGCGTTATCAGTTAAGAGACCGATTCCACCCCGGATGGATAGATTCCCGGCGGCGGGGCGTGGTAGAACCGGTCTCATATGCAGGCCGGTGCAGGGTTCCGGAAGGAAGCGAGGAGAAGAAAGTGTGCGGGTGGGGTGCGACGTGCGCACCGGGCGGGAGTCTAAAGCTGGAGTTTAGAAGGAAACGATGAGCAAATCGCTGGTCATCGTCGAGTCGCCGGCCAAGGCGAAGACGATCAACAAGTATCTGGGCAAAGATTTCGAGGTGGAAGCGTCGTTCGGCCACATCATGGACCTGCCGAAGCGGGACATTGGTGTGGAGCTGGAGAACCGGACGTTCGAGCCGACGCTGATCGTGTCTCCGGACAAAGAGAAGGTGGTGCACAAGCTGCGGAAGATGGCGGGGAAGGCGGATGCCGTGTATCTGGCGCCCGATCCGGACCGCGAAGGCGAGGCCATCGCCGCGCATTTGTCGATGCAGCTGCTGCCGGTGGTGAAGGACAAGAGCCGGATCCGGCGCGTGACCTTCAACGAGATTACGCAGAAGGCGGTGCGCGCGGCGTTCGAGCATGCCCGGGACGTGGATGAGAACCTGGTGGACGCGCAGCAGACGCGGCGCGTGCTGGACCGGATTGTGGGTTATCAGATTTCGCCGCTGCTGTGGGATAAGGTGCGGCGCGGGCTTTCCGCGGGGCGCGTGCAAACAGTGGCGGTGCGGCTGATTGTGGAGCGTGAACGGCAGATTCAGGAATTCAAACCGACCGAATACTGGACGATCGACGCGATTCTGGAGCTGGAGAAGGATACCAGGGCGGGCGGCGAGCCGTTCCTGCTGACAGCGCGGTTTATCGGGATCGATGGGGAACGCGCGAAGGTGGAGGGCGTGAGCGCGGCCGCGGTACCGAACGAGGCAACGGCGCGGGAGATCATCGACGCGACGACGAAGGCGGCGTGGAGTGTTGCCTCGGTCGAGAAAAAGGAGAAAAGGAGCAATCCTTATCCGCCGTTCATCACCAGCACGCTGCAGCAGCAGGCGGCGGCACGGCTGGGGTTCAGCGTGAAGCGCACGATGGGCGTGGCGCAACGGCTGTACGAAGGCGTGGACCTGGGGCCTGAGGGTTCGGCCGGCCTGATCACCTATATGCGAACCGATTCCACGCGCATTGCGCCGGAGGCGATCGAGGCGGTGCGCGAGTACGTGGGCAAGAAGCTGGGGCAGCAGTATCTGCCGGCACAGCCCAACGCTTACCGGTCGAAGAAGGATGCGCAGGATGCGCACGAGGCGATTCGGCCGACGGATCCGGGGCTGCATCCGAACAGAATTCGGAAGTATCTGAGCGATGAACAGTACAGGCTGTACCGGCTGATCTGGCAACGGTTCGTGGCTTCGCAGATGGTTCCGGCGATTTACGACGTGACCACGGTGGACATCGATGCGAAGAACAAGAAGACGTACAACTTCCGCGTGTCAGGGTCGGTGCTGAAGTTCGACGGATACCTGAAGATCTACGAAGCGGACGATGACGATGAGGACGAGCTGCCGGAGATTCCGGAGGGCGCGCGGCTGACGCTGGCGACGGCGGAGCAGTTATCGGGACTGGCGGCGCAGGAGCGAGCGGCGAAGATCGCGCACGCGCGCAGGAAATACGACGTGGACGTGGCGAAGATCCAGGCGAGGAATGAAGAGGCGGGTCCGGGCGAGAAAGTGGAGGAGATTCCCGCGTTTGAGGAGCCGCAGATCGAGATTGCCTCGCGGCCTTCGGCGGTGCATGCCGTGCAGAAATTCACCGAGCCGCCGCCGCGCTACAACGAAGCGTCGCTGGTGAAGGAACTGGAAGAGCGCGGGATCGGGCGGCCTTCGACGTACGCATCGATCATCACGACGATTCAGGATCGAGAGTATGTGACGAAGATTCCGCCAACGGGACGGGGCGGGCGATTCTTTCCGACGGAGATCGGGACGGTGGTGACCGATCTGCTGGTAGCGAATTTTCCTTACATCTTCGACACGCAGTACACGGCGAAGCTGGAAGAGGAGCTGGACGAGATCGAAGAAGGCAGGGAAAAGTGGACGGATTTGCTGAAGGGCTTCTACGGACACTTTGAGGAGGAACTGAAAAGCGCCGAGAAGCACATGGAAAACGTGAAGCGGATGGAAAAGCCGACGGACGAGAAGTGCGATCTGTGCGGCTCACCGCTGGTGCTGAAGTGGGGCAAGTTCGGGTCGTTCTACGCGTGCAGCGCGTACGCGAAAGAGAAGCCGGTGCCGATTTCGGCCGCGGGCTGGAAGAAGGAGCCGAAGAAGGTTCTGGCGCGGGTGGAAGCGAAGCTGAAGTATCCGGTTCTGGTGAAGACCACGGAGAACGACGAGTCGAGCACGGTGGAAGTGAAGGACAAGGCCGAACTGAAGGCGGCTCTGGAAAATGCGGTGGGCAACGGACGCAAGGTGACGGTGGAGAAGGAAAGCTGCGGGTTCACCAAGGAACACTTCGCGCCCAAGCCGGATTTGCAGACGGGCGACACGCAGAACGGGGCGCCACCGGAGGAATATTGCGAGAACTGCGGGAAGGTGATGGTGCTGCGGCGCGGGCCGTTCGGCGCGTACATGGCGTGCCCGGACTACAACGCGGATCCGCCCTGCAAGACGGTGCGGCGGCTGAGCCAGAAGCAACAGCAGAAACCGGCGGTGCCGCTGGATGAGAACTGTCCGAAGTGCGGGAAGCAGCTGGTGCTGCGGTCGGGCAGCTACGGGGAGTTTGTTTCGTGCTCGGGCTATCCGAAATGCAAGTACGTGAAGCAGAACCTGATCGAAGGGCTGAAGTGCCCGAAATGCGGCGAGGGCGAGATTGCGGAGCGGAAGGCGCGCACGGGAAATGTCTTCTGGGGCTGCACGCGGTATCCGAAATGCAACTTCACATCGAATCTGAAGCCGGTGGCGCGTCCGTGCCCGCAATGCGGGTCGCCGTACCTGGTGGAACGTGCGGTGGACGGTGGGCTGTACCTGGTTTGTCCTAACAATAAGGAGATGATGCCGCGGCGGCGTCTGCGGAAGGGCGAGACGGCAGCCGATGCGCAGAGCGCGGTGGAATGTCACTTCCGCGAGCGGATCGGCGACGCTCCCGCGCCGGAGGCCAGGCCGATGCCGACAGCGGCGACGCATGGGCCGGTGGTGGAAGAAGAGCAGCCGGTGGGATGAGACAGCCGGTAGCCTGTAGCCGGTAGCTGGTAGCTGAGACAAAGGAAAGGACCCGCTCGGAACGGGTCCTTTTCTTTTGCGCTCGGGTATGCTGCTTGCAGCAATTCTGGAGGCACGATGCGACGGACTTCCCGCTGGCTCTCCCTGACAGGGGCAGTCTTTTCTATTGCTCTGGTTTCCCTTGTGCCAAAGGTGCACGCGCAGCAACCAGCGCCCGTTCACATGATTCGGCTCTACACGGGCGCCGATGGGCTGAGCCATTTCGAACAGGTCGAAGTTCCGATTACGGACGAGGGCGGGACGCAGTCTTCTCCGCTGAAGATGGGCGAGGCGTTTGTGGTTCGGGAGCAGCCAGGCCATTTTGAGGACTGGCATAATGCCGGTGCGCGTCGTTATGTGGTTCCCATCCGGGGAAGGGCTGAGGTAGAAGTCTCCGGAGGCGGCAAGTTCACGCTGGAACCAGGGCAGATCTGCCTGGCGGAGGACCTCACAGGAAAAGGGCACACCTTTCGGGTGGTGGGCGATCAGCCGTGGGTGGCGTTGTTCGTGAACTTTGCAAAGTAGAAAGGCCCCCCAGCCCCGAGGAAAAGGAAAGGACCCGCCGGAGCGGGTCCTTTTGTTTGGGGAACGGGGTAAGGACTAGGGCAGGTAGTAGCGGAAGGAGGTCCAGAACATGTTGTCGACGCCCTTCGCCTCGCCGCCCGGATTGGTGGTGCCACCGGCGCCGGACCAGATGTCGCGCTCCCAGCGGCTGTACTGCAGACCGAAGCGCAGGCCGCCCTGTGGTCCCCGGTAGAAGTAATACCAGTCGCCAGCGGTGAATTCCTGGGTGTCCTTGTTTTGGTTGCCGCAGTTGGCGGGAGTGGAGGGGGTGAAGCCGGTGCCACCGCCGAAGCCGGCATTGGCAGCCGTGGTGGGCAGAGGTTCGGTGAGGCAACCGGACATGTTGGTCAACGGCGAGCCGTAGCCTTCCTTGCCGTCGTAATCGCGGTAGATATAGTCGCCGCCGTAGTTAAGGTAGATCATGAAGCGCGAGGTGGGGTTCATTTCCAGGGTGCTGAGAGCAGAGAAGCCTTTGAGCGGGTCGAGTTCGCCATCGGGCCGGAGGGTGACGTCGGCGATGGTGGAGTCGCCATAGCGGCCCACGCCCTTGCCCCATAGTCCCTTGAGGCCGAGGGTGACTTTCTTCTGAGCGGCGATGGGGACACGGAAGCCTCCGCCAATGCCCGCGCCGGGGATGGAGTCGTTATAAGCGCCGGCGGAGCTGGGCGTGGAAGCGGTTTCGTTGGGATAGATGCGAGCGCGGAAATTGCGCTCGATGCCAAAGATTTCCCAGTGGCCCCAGCCCGGCTCGAAGACCATCTTGCCGATGAAGTCCGGGGTGAAGTTAAAGGAGTAGTTCGCGGTGTTGTTGTAGAGACCGCCGCCCGTTCCATCGGAACCGATGAGCAGGTTGGTGGGAAGGCTGCTGCCAGCGGGGTTGAGGGTTTCCGCATTTTCCGCCGAGGCACCCAT
>JASHPM010000504.1 GCA_030038115.1 Acidobacteriaceae bacterium
CGCAAGCTGGCCGAAGACCGGCTGCGCGCCTCGGAAGAACGCTATCGCGAGCTCTTCGAAAACGCCAGCGACCTGGTTTACACGCTCGACCTCGGGCTGCACATCACCTCGCTCAACCGCCTCGCCGAACAAACCATGGGCTACTCCCGCGAGGAAGCCATCGGCATGAATCTCTGCCGGCTGGTGGAATCGGCGCAGTGCGAGTCCGTACGCGGCATCGTCGCTCGTATGGCTGCCGGCGAACAGGCCGCCAAGTTCGAAGTCGACATCCGCAGCAAAGATGGACGCCGCGTCACACTCGAGGTCAGTCCCCGCCTCATCTACCGCGACGGCGCAGCCGTCGGCCTGCAGGCGATCGCGCGCGACATCACCGGCCGCGATCTGGCGGAGATGGAGCTGCGCCAGGCGCAAAAGCTCGAATCGGTGGGCAGGCTCGCCTCCGGCATCGCCCACGAAATCAATACCCCGCTGCAGTTCGTCGGCGATAACGTGCGTTTCCTGCAGGATTCCTTCCTGAAAATCCAGGAGCAGCTCGCCTGCGTGCGCGCCTTTTGCGAACACTCCGGCCCGGCTTTGGCCGCCGAGTTCCAGGAGCTCGAACAGAAACTCGACACCGCCTATCTGGTGCGCGAAATCCCCGGGGCCCTTGCGGAAACCCAGGAAGGTGTGGAGCGTGTCGTGACCATCGTTCGCGCCATGAAGGAATTCGCCCATCCCGATAGCCGGGATCACGTCCGCGCGGATCTGAACAAAGCCCTGGCCAACACGCTTACGGTAGCGCGCAACGAACTGAAGTATGTTGCCGACGTTGAAACCGACTTCGGTGAGCTGCCCATGGTGGTCTGCAGCGTCAGCGACCTGAACCAGGTATTTCTCAATCTGCTGGTCAATGCGGCTCACGCCATCTCCGACGTCGTTCAGCAGACCGGGCAGAGAGGGAAAATCCGCATTCGCACCGAGGCCCAGGGCGATCAGGTGCTTATCACGATTGCGGACAATGGGGCAGGCATCCGGGAAAGCATTCGCGAGCGCATCTTCGATCCCTTCTTCACCACCAAGGAAGTGGGCCGCGGGACCGGTCAGGGGCTCGCGATCGCCCGCGCCGTGATCGACCGGCACAAGGGCAGCCTGACCTTCCAGAGCGAGGTTGGCCGCGGGACGACATTCTTCATTTCCCTGCCGGTCGGGAACTCCTGAGACGAAGCGATCGAGGGCAGCGATACTCCTTTTCGGCTGCGTTCTTCAAAACCGGCCTCTGCCTCAATCGCGTCGCGCCCCACCTACCTTCGCAGCCAACGGCCTAAATCTTTACCGGATAATTCGGATCGCCAGGAGGAATCACGTTGTCCTCGGCTCGCACCGCCGCTTCCGCCCCCTGGAAGCCGATCTTCGAATGCGTCCCATCGCAGAACGGCTTGTTCACCGACCCGCCGCAGCGGCACAGCGAAAAGGCCGCCTTCCCGGTCAGATCCCACTCCCTGCCCTCAGCGTCCACCAGCGTCACCGGACCTTCCACGCGATAGGGACCGTTGGGCCGCACCGTAATCTTCACATCAGCCATGCGCAAACTCTCCTGGAGAACAGAATCGTCGAATCCTCCTCAGTCTACCCAGGCGTCACCAGGCCTGCTGACGAATTTGGCTGGCTACGATCCGAAAGACGATCCCGACAAAATGCGCGACTTCCTCACGCGCTGGAAGGCGAGTTAGGGGAAGGGAACCGCTCCCCCGGAAGAACCATAGCTCTTGACGCCACCAGCCGCCGAAAATCAAAGGAGAAAGCCTGTCTGCTGGAGCGGGCCGGCCGCCGCCCTCCAGCTGCCATCGCAATGGTCACCGCCATCGCCAACACGAGCCAGTCCGCGCCTGAAACGCAACCCGCCAGCGGCCCGCTCTTCCGCTGGATTCTGCCTCTGCTCGGCGTCTGCTCGCTGCTCGGTTCGTGCATCCTGTGGTCGCTGCGCAAGCAGATGTGGGGCGACGAAGTCTTCACCGTCACCGAACTCCGCGACCCATCGTTTCTGCATTTGTTCCGCGCCGTTCCGCATCTGGGCGGAGCCGGCATGCCGCTCTTCTATCTAACGGCCTGGCCCTGGGCGCATCTCTTCGGCTTCAGCGACCTGTCGCTGCGGCTCTACTCATCGGTCGGCGTCTGCGCAGCCTTCCTGGTTCTTCTCGCCTCTATGCGCCGCCGCTTCAGTTCGAGCGCTGCGTTTCTCGGCGTCGCCTTCGGACTCTTCGCTTCGCTCACGGTCCTCGACCAGAACAGCGAAGCGCGCAGCTATGGCCTTTACCTGTTGCTGTGTGCGGTGGCGATCGCTCAGGCTCTAAAAGTCGCCGAAACGGCGAAGCCCACCATGCGCGACCTCGTCCTCCTCGCGCTCAGCCAGGCAGGCCTGGTGCTGGGCCACATCCTCGGCTTAATTTACGCCGGGCTCCTCCTGCTCGCGCTCATCGCCGCCGACGCGTGGCAGCGACGCTTCCGCGCGCGCGTCTACCTCGCCTGCATCACCGGCTGGCTCGCGCTCCTGCCGTGGATTCCCGCCATCCAGGCCTCCGCGGCGGTCGGCCGTCCGCACGGCTGGATCGCCGTTCCCACCCTGGGCGACCTGGGAATCAGCCTCTCGTTCTGGCTCTTCACGGGACTCTACTGGCAGCTGCCGCATCTTCCCGCCGCCATCATTCTGGCTGGATGGTTCATCGCCGTCGCCTGTGTCGCCGTGCTGGTTCTCGCGGCCACTATCGGATTCGAAACGTGTCGGCCCGGCCAACGCGCGGCCTGCCTGCTGGGATTCGCGCTGCTTCTCGGTCCAGCGGCCTTCTTCGTCGTCTCGCACATCGCTGCGCCCATCTTTCTGCCGCGCTACCTCGTTCCATCGGCCCTCGGCATCTCCATCCTGGCCGTCGCCTGGGCGGAGCGCAGCAAGGCCGGGAAGGGAACTGCGGCGATTGTCCTCAGCATCGCAGTTTTGGTGCTCCCCATCGCGTCAGCACTGCTTGCCAAACCCGCTTCTCTCGATGTCGCCCGCATCGACCGTCTCGCCGCCGGCCGTTTCGTCGTCTGCGACAGCCTCAAAGACTTCATGGTGATGACGCGTTACAGCGTTCGGCCCGAATTGGCCGAATATCCCCTGGATCAGGCCGCCGCAAACACCGTGCCCGGCGCCGACGCCGATGTTCGTCTTCTGACGAATTACCGGCGCGAAGGTTTTCTCGCCGTCAATCTGCCCGATCCGTCGCAGATTCTCGGCCGGAAGACCTTCCTTGTGCTCGACAACGAAGGCGCACCGTGGTTCCGCACGGTTATTGAGCACAACTCGCGCTTCACCTGGAAGACGATCGCGCAGATCGACCCCTCGCGGCGCCTGATCGAAGTTAACCAGACGCCATGATGTGCAACCAGAGCAGTAGGTTTCAACTTTTTATGAAAGGAATGCATTAACTCAGCGACGCGGCCTCGGCAATCGCCGGAGGCGCGGTAACCGCGACCCGCTTTTCGGCCGCGCGCGCGTACAAATACCACGCCAGCCACATGGGCGCCGGCCACAAATACCAGTGCGAATGCAGTCCCACCGTGTAGAACGGCTGAATCTCGAGCCACATGTAGATGAGCGCCAGCACCGCAACCACCGGTCGCGCAGAGGCTCGCCACGCCGCGTACATCACCGCCGGCATGGCCACGGTCTGATCGTAGATCCAGCAATAGGGCGCAACCAGAACCGAAACCAGCATCAGCACGTCGCCATGCTCCAGCCAGTCCCAGTTGTGGCGTCGCGGCCAGAAATAGACGACCGCCCAGATTCCTCCCAGGCCGCTCAACACGAACACCAGCCACTTCGCCGAAGGATCGATCAGGTTGCGCAACTCGACGCTGAGGCAGGGAATGAACTCATTCGAGATTCCCGACGTGTGCGCCCAGTGCGCGTACTGCGCCCACGCCGCGGGATCGATGAGCTCGGTCAGAGCGCAGCTCACCGCCAGCGCCGTCAGCGCTCCCGCCAGGATCCGCCAGTTCCGCGAGACGACAATCCACAGAAGCAGCACCAGCCCAAACGGCAAAAACAGATGCGGCTTCAGCGTGCACAGCCACAGCGCCGCGCCCGCCCAGAACGGCCGCGTCCGATGATGGCGCAGAAACAGAACCAGCCCCAGCAGCAGAAACAGGGAAGTCTGGCCCATGATCACGCACTGCAGCGCCGGCGGAAAACAATAGCCCAGCCACTCAAAGTCCGTTCCCGGACGGCCGAACATCTTCCACAGCGTATGCACGCAGACGATCAGGATGCCCAGCATCAGCAGCGACCACGGCAGCGCTGCGACGCGGGGAGGGAGAAATCCCAATGGCAGCGCCAGGGGCAGCGACCACGGCGGATTCCGCATGTAATAGGAGCCCCTCTTGCCGTCGAACCCGGCGCCGCGTTCCAGATCGCCCATCGCAACCGGATCGTAAGGATTGGCGTCATGCACAAGCTGGTGGCCGGTCGACCAGTACACGACGTAATCGCGCGCTCCCGCCAGATGCCGGATCATCGGCATCGAGCCCAGAAACAGCAGCGTCATGGTGATCGCGATGCCGCACGCGATGCCCACGATCAGTTCTGTAGGGTCGGTCTTCTTCCTGGGAACCGGCGGGTTACTGCTCTTTGCCATTGCGGCAATTTTACTGACCGCTGCGCGCTACTCTGAATACCTCTTTCGGGGAAACAGAGTTTAGAGTTTAGGGATCAGAGAGATCAGGAAGCAGAGCTTACGGGCTAAAAGCCGGACGTGAGTTCAGAGGTCAGGGAGATTCCGCAGTTTTCTGTAAACTCTAAACTCTGAACTCCAAACCCTGATCCCTGAACCCTGTCTTTCAGCATTTCCGGCATTTCGCCAGAATCGCCTTGTGCAGACGCTCGCGCAGATCGTCGGGCAGCTCATAAATCTCATGGCTGCGGTAGATCTGGATCGTCTTGCGCGTGGTATTCAGCGTGATCTCGCAGTGTTCGCAGTTCTTCAGATGCTCCTGCAGATCGGCGCGCAGCGGAATCGCCGCGTCCTGATCCAGCATTTCATCCAGCTGCGCCAAAAACTCCGTGCACGTCACTTCACACCACCCTGGGCCTGGCCGTTGCGCCGCTTAAAGTAGCGGCTCAGCCGTTCCCGCAACTGCAGCCGCGCCCGCAACAGCCGCGATTTTACCGCCGGAATACTCAATCCCAGCGTCTCCGCCGTCTCCTCGGTCGAAAGTCCTTCGACGTCGCGCAGCACAAACACCACGCGGAAGCCCGGCGGCAGCCCCTGAATAGTCCGGCGGAGAATATCGGCCATCTCCGACTGGCCGTACAGCGCCTCGGGATCCGGACTCCAGTCGGCCAGATCGCGCGGCATCGATCCTTCATCGGTCGCGACGTCCTCGTCGATCGAGACCATCTTTCCGGTCCGCCGTTTCCTGAGCCGCATCAGCGACTCGTTCACGGCGATGCGCACCAGCCACGTATAAAACTTCGAGTTCCCCTGGAACTGGTCGAGCTTCTCGTACGCTTTCAGAAACGCATCCTGCACCACGTCTTCGGCGTCTTCGCGGTTCTGTACGATATGGTTCGCGATGCGAAAAACCTGGCGGTCGTACTGGCGCACCAGCTTCTCGAAGGCCGCCATATCGCCCTGCCGCGCTCGCGCCACGAGCAAAACGTCAGGATGAACTTCGACCGTTCCTTGTGATTGGATGGGAGAAGACATGAATGGCTTCAGAATTTGGACAGCTGCGGACAACGGGGCCAACCTCCATAGTAAATGGCGCTGTGCGAATGCCGCAAAACGCGCGTTTGCGGATCGTTTTGAAAGGGCACGGCTTCAGTCGTGCCGCAAGGGGCGAAAAGCAGATGGGGCTTTAGCCCCTGAGGGACGTCTTTTGTCCTGCCGGCAATTCCCGCGGGCCAGAAAGCGTGCCTTGCCTGTGCTGGCAGCGCTCGCCTTTTTGATGATCGGGTGCGGCAAGAAGACTCCGGCTTATGCCGGCCCCCCGGATACAGTCCGGCAAATCATCATGAAAAAGTGGGAGATCGATCCCGGCCGCGTCGAAGTTCCCCAGGGCGCGCGCGTCGAGCTGGTCGTAACCTCGACCGATGTCGAGCACGGCATCGACGTCCCGGGCCTCGGCATCAACGAGCCGGTCCAGCCCGAACATCCCGCCGTGATTCGCTTCCTCGCCCAGACGCCCGGCGTCTATCCCATGCGCTGCAGCGTGCTCTGCGGACGCGGCCACAACAAAATGACGGGCGAGATCGTGATTACAGCAGCCGGAAGCCGGTAACCCGGGTTTAGAGTTTAGGGATTAGCGCTCAGAGTTCGAACACGGGGGAATCGAGGCGTGCGTCGGTCGCGTTATCGCTAAACCCTAAACTCTAAACTCTGCCTTTCTCACTCGTGCCTCAGCGGCCAACCTACTGGCTACTCGCTACTGGCCGCTTTACCACCGGTCCCGGTATACAAATTTGCAACTTTTCCGCCGGTCCGCGGTTTTCCTCTCGGAAATCGAAACCATTTCGTCTTACTCTGGTAAACAGAGGCATCGATGGCGGTATTGCACACTCCTCCCAGGATCAAACGGCTTTTTGTGGTGACAACTTTCCTGATCGGCGCTGCGCTCCTGCTCGCCTCCGCTCGCTCCCAGTCCGGCAGTCAGACTCCGCCCGCCCAGACTCCGCCAGCGCAACCCACAACGACCACGCATCCCACAGCCAGGCACGCGGCGACAACGCACCACGCCACCCCGAGCAACGCGCACACGTCGCATCGCGCCTCCGCCTCCACTGCGCACACCACCCGGACCCGCACCGTCGCCCACCATCGCCGCCGCCGCCGTCCCCTGACCGCCCGTCAGCTCGCCCGCAGCCGCCGCTTGCAGCACGCCTTCGTTGCCTCTTCGCAGCTGCGGCCCATGGCGCAGCAACTCGCCCAGACCCCCTCGCCCGCCGCCTACGCCGGCGTCTCCGCCTTTGCGCACAGCCACACCGGAGAAGCCGCCGCCGCCGCGTACCTCGCCCTTGGTCACGCGTACCTCCTCGAACGGAAATTTCCTGAGGCCGTCAGCGCCCTCCACTCGGCGCACCTCGCCGATGTTTCCAAAACCCAGCCCACCGGCGCTCTGGCCGACTACACCGACTACCTCACCGCCCAGGCCTTCCTCCAGAACAATCAGTTGCCCCAGGCCGAGGCCGTCCTGAACAACTACGTGCAGAAGTATCCCGACAGCATCTTTATCGACGGCGTCCCCATCCTGCGCGCGAACCTCATGGTGCAGGAAGGCGACCCGCAGGCCGCGCTCGCCGCTCTGAACCCGCATCGAAGCGAGCCCATCGCCGGCAAGGCCGACTTCCAGCTGGCGCTTGCCAAAGTCGAAGCCATGGCCGGCCACACCGCGGAAGCCCAGCATCTCTTCGAGCATGTTTATCTCGATTACCCGCTTTCCATCGAGGCCGGCGTCGCGCGGAGTCAGCTCGCCACGGATGGCGTGCTCGCGACCCTGCCCGTGGAGGAACGCCGCCGCCACGCCGACGCCCTCTACAACGCGGGCCATTACGACGACGCTGAAGACGAATACCGCTCGCTTGCCGCCCAGGCTAACGTCGATGATTCCAGCCGCAACGCTCTCCTCGTCGCCGCCGCCGAATGCGCCTGGAAGCTCCATCGCCTCTCGCAATCCCAGCTCGATTCCATCCCCGACACCAGCGACGAAACCGGCGCGCGCCGCCTGTATCTCCTCATGGAGCTGGCTCGCGACCGCGACGACAGCACCACGCAGCAGTCCATCGTTGCGCAGATGGAGACGCGTTTCCCCTCCAGCCCCTGGCTCGCCGAGGCGCTCTACTCCAGCGGCAACATGTACCTGCTGCTCAAGGATTATCCGCACGCAATCACGTACTACGGTGAGCTCGCCACCCGATTCCCGACCCATAAATACGCGCCCAGCGCCCACTGGCGTACCGGATGGCTCAACTACCGCCTGGCCCAGTACTCTGAAGCCGCGCGTCTCTTCGATGAGCAGATTCACGTCTATGCCGGCGGCCAGGAAATCCCCTCCGCCCTCTACTGGCGCGCACGCATCTACGAAGACCAGGAGCACAAGCCTTCAACCGCGGCCGCTTACTACGGCACCATCCTGCGCGTCTTTCCGCACTACTACTACGCCATGCTGGCGCAGGCCCGCCTGATGCAGCTCGGCGCAGTCACACCCGACTCCATCCCCGAACTCGACGCGCTCAAGCCCGTTCCCATCCCCGAGCTCACCGACGACGTCCCCGAAGACGATCCCCACGTGGTCAAAGCTCGACTCCTTGCTAACGCCGGACTCAACGAGTACATCGAGCCGGAGATCCACGCCGCCGACGGCAGCGACGAATGGGGCGCCTTCGCCGAAGCGGAAATCTACGCCTCCTACGGCGAATCGTGGCGCGCCATGCGTCTCCTCAAGCACGCCATCCCCTTCTACACATCGGCGCCCATTGAAGCCATTCCCGTCGCGTACTGGCGCATCCTCTTCCCGCAGATGTACTGGACCGACATCAAAGCCGGCGCCGAACGCAATGGCCTCGATCCCTACATGGTCGCCTCGCTCATCCGTCAGGAAACCGAGTTCAATCCCGCCGCCATCTCCAACAAGAACGCCTGGGGCCTGATGCAGCTCCTGCCCTCGGTCGGCCGCTCTCTCGCGCGGGAAGAAGGCATCCGTCATTTTCAGACCGATGAGCTTCTCAACCCGTCGACCAATATCCGCCTCGGCACCCTTTATCTGAAACAGACGCTGGATAAATTTGGCGGACAGCCCGAATACGCCTTCGCCGCCTATAACGCCGGCGACGATCGCGTCGTCGACTGGCAGAGCATCGGCAACTACCACGGCATCGACGAATTCGTGGAGTCCATCCCCTTCAGTGAAACGCGGGAATACGTCGAGGCTATCCTGCGCAACGAACAGATCTACCGCGAGCTGGACAAAATCGTCGCGCAGCGCGCCCAAAACTAGGGCCTGTTAACACTATTGGGATGGATGGCGTTGCAAGCGAAAACTCGGTCAGACGAGGCGGAGCCCGAAGGCTGTGGCGGTCCCACTGTCGAGGGCGACAACGAAGTATGGCCGGATTTTCGCCGCAACCCGGAGGGACGGGGCCCATTTTCCCCATTTCTCCCTCACTCGTCGCTCGGATACACCCGATATCTGTCGCTCCTCGGTTCTTGAACTGAGAAAAATGGACTCCCTTCGCCGCCATTCCAATAGTGTTAACACGCCCTGGCACCCCGGTGCTATCATCCTCGCTTCACCCACAAAGCAGCGCCCCACGCGCATGCACGTTGCCAAAGGAGAGCTGTTCACCCATGATCCGCCTGTTGTCCCGCGTCCCGAAAATTCCTGCCTGCCTTTTCGCCGCATTCTTCCTCGCCATAACCGCCGCTCGCGCTCAAAGCACCGCCGCGGTTACAAATGCGCCCGCGGTCCATGGCATTGCGGTTGCCAACATGGATCCGGCAGTCAAGCCGGGCGACAACTTCTATCTCTATGCCAATGGCGCCTGGCTCGCCCGCACCCAGATTCCCGCCGACCGCGCGGGCATCGGCGTCTTCTCCCTGCTCGCTGACCGCAGCAACAAAAACGTCGCCGCCATCATCGAAGACGCCGCGAAGTCCAGCGCTCCCGCCGGCTCCGATCAGCGCAAAATCGCCGACCTCTACAACGCCTTCATGAATGAGCCCGCCATCGAAGCCCGCGGCATGAAACCGCTGGAACCGCATCTGGCCGAGATCGCCGCGATTCATGACCGGCACGATCTGGCGCTGGCCCTTGGTAAAACCCTCCGCGCCGATGTCGACCTGCTCAACAACGCGGTCTTCTCCACGCCTAATCTCTTCGGCCTCTGGATTGCCCCTGGCTTCAGCGATTCCGAACACTACATCCCGTATCTGCTCCAGGGCGGCCTGCAGATGCCCAGTCGCGATTACTACCTCGCCGACAACGATCGCATGAGGGAGGTGCGAGCGAAGTATGCCATGCATGTCACCGCCATGCTCAGGCTGGCCGGTTTCGACAACCCCGAGGCCCGCGCGGAGCGGGTGATCGCCCTCGAGCGCGCCATCGCCGAAACCCACATCAGCCTCGCCGACATTGAAGACATCGCCAAAGCCAACAATCTCTGGACGCGCGCCGACTTCGCCGCCAAAGCCCCCGGCCTCGACTGGGACGCATACTTTGAGGGCGCGGGCCTCAGCCGCCAGCAGCAATTCATGGTCTGGACGCCCACCGCGCTCACCGGCGAATCCGCGCTCGTTGCTTCCACGCCCATCGACACGTGGAAGGACTGGCTCGCGTTTCACCTGATCGAGGCTTACGCCAGCGTTCTGCCGCGCGCTGTTGCCGACGAACAGTTCGCCTTCTTCGGCACCGTCCTCTCCGGCGTTCAGCAGCAGCGCCCGCGCTGGCAACGCGGCGTGGGCCTTGTCAACGAATGCCTCGGCGACGCCGTTGGCCAGATCTACGCGCAGAAATATTTCCCGCCCGAAGCCAAAGCTCAGGCACAGGCCATGGTCGCCAATCTTATCGCTGCGTACCACAAGCGCCTCGACGCGCTCACCTGGCTCGCGCCCTCCACGCGCGCCGAAGCCCAGGCCAAGCTCGACACGCTGTATGTCGGCATCGGCTATCCGGAAACCTGGAAGGATTACTCCGCTTACGAAGTGCGCCCCGACGATGCCTTCGGCAACTCCTGGCGCGCCTCGCTCTGGTATACCCACATGGAAGTAGCGCGCATCGGCAAGCCCGTCGACCGTCACGAGTGGTCCATGACGCCGCAAACCGTCAACGCCGTCAACCTGCCGCTGCAGAACGCGCTCAATTTTCCCGCCGCCATCCTGCAGCCGCCGTTCTTCGATCCCCAGGCCCCCAACGCCGTGAACTACGGCGCAATCGGTTCCGTCATCGGGCACGAGATCAGCCACACCTTCGACGCCGAAGGCAGCGCCTTCGATTCCAAAGGCCGCGTCCGCAACTGGTGGACGCCCGAGGATCATGCCCACTTCGAGCAGCAGGCGGAAAAGCTCGAGCAGCAGTACGATGCCTACGAGCCGTTTCCGGGTCTCCACGTCAACGGCAGGCAGACCATCGACGAGAACATCGCCGATCTGGGCGGCGTGGCGGCTGCATACGACGGCTACCGCGCTTCGCTGCACGGAGCCGAAGCTCCGGTACAGGACGGCTTCAGTGGCGACCAGCAGTTCTTCATTGCGTTCGCTCAGGACTGGGGCTCAAAATCCCGCGAAGCCGCGATGCGCCGCCAGGTTCTCACGGACTCGCATTCGCCCGGGCAGTTTCGCGCCGACACCGTCCGCAACTCCGATGCCTGGTACAAAGCATTCGATGTCAAACCCGGCGAAAGCCTTTATCTCGCGCCCGACGACCGCATTCACATCTGGTAAAGACGGTCCGTCACAAACATTTGCAACCGTGGCTGTGACGCTCGCCGCTTCCCGCTTTTCCGATATATCGTATTGCTCATGAAAATTTCCTCGCTCGTTCGCGCCCCCAGGCGTTTGGTTTCCGCTCCCGTCTTCGCTCCCGCCCTCGCTCTTGCGCTTCTGTCCTTCGTTGCGCTGCCCATCCTCCCCGCCGCCGCGCAAGCGGACAACAACGCCCCCAAACCTCCCGCACCCGCGGCCGCCGGCGCAGCGAAAGAGGACGCCGGAGAAAAAGTCGCCGAGAAGAACCCCCTTCCGCCGCTGCCTCCCGATGCCCACACGCAGCAGAGCATCATGCTCGACGGCAGGAAGCTGAACTACACCGCCACCGTCGGCACCCTCTTCGTGCGCGATCCCGAAGGCAAAGCCGTCGGCCAGCTCGTCTACACCGCCTACACTGTTGAAGGCGAGAATCGCCCCGTCACCTTCGCCCTCAACGGCGGACCCGGCGCAGCCTCCGTCTATCTCAACTTCGGCGCCATCGGCCCCAAACATCTCAACGCCGGCAACGAAGGCGACAGCCCCTCCGATACGCCAACCCTCACCGACAACCAGGGCACCTGGCTCGACTTCACCGACCTCGTCTTCCTCGATCCCATCGGCACCGGCTTCAGCCGCTCCCTCGTCGGCGAGGACCAAACTCGCAAGCTCTTCTACTCCACCGAGCCCGACATCGAATACCTCTCGCGCGCCATCTACGACTGGCTCGTGAACAACAACCGCCTCGAATCCCGCAAATATCTCGTCGGCGAAAGCTACGGAGGCTTCCGCGGTCCGCGCATCACTTACTATCTCCAGTCGCAGATCGGCGTTGCCATGAACGGCGTCGTCCTCGTCTCGCCCTATCTCAACCCCACGCTCGAACAAAACGGCGACCTGTCGCCTCTGCCCTGGCTGGTCACTCTGCCCTCTATCACCGCGGCTAACCTGGAGCGCCACAATCAGCTCACTCCCGAAGCCATGAAGCCGGTCATCGACTACACCCTCGGCGACTATCTCACCACGCTCATCCATGGCAACTCCGACAAGGCCGCCACCGACGCCATGATCAAAAAGGTCACCGACATGACCGGCCTCGATCCGACTTTCGTCAGGGAATCCGGTGGACGCCTCGAAACCGGCGCCTATCTCCGCGAAGTCCATCGTGAGCAGGGCAAGCTAGGCTCCGTCTAC
This sequence comes from Acidobacteriaceae bacterium, assembly GCA_030038115.1. GTDB lineage: Bacteria > Acidobacteriota > Terriglobia > Terriglobales > Acidobacteriaceae > Palsa-343. The sequence continues at coordinate 12,660 of JASHPM010000504.1, forward strand.
GACTCCAACGTGACCATGTTCGATCCCTTCCCGTACGCGCCCGAGCAGCGCGCCAATGACCCTCTGCTGGCCACGCTGATCGCACCCACCACCACCGCCATGGTCGATTTCGTCACCCGCGTCGTGGGCTGGAAGGTCGACGCCCGCTACAACGCGCTCTCCTATGACGTCGCCGAACACTGGAGCCGCGACCAGGATCTGCGCTCCGGTTCCGCCACGCAGCTGCGCCAGGCTGTCGCCGCCGACCCCAAACTCCGCGTCATGATCGTTCACGGGTGGAACGATCTGTCCTGCCCCTTCATGGGCTCCATCCTCACCGTCAACCAGATGCCGCTCATGGGCGACCAGGGACGCGTCTCGGTCCACGAATTTCCCGGCGGGCA
>JASHPM010000505.1 GCA_030038115.1 Acidobacteriaceae bacterium
CCATCTGAACTCCGGGAGCGAATGAATCACATCCTCATCGTGGACGATGAAGCGGAGATTCGCGAGTCTCTGGAAGAGATTCTGCGCGAGGAGGGCTACTCCGTCTCCAGCGCCGGCACGGCAGCCGAGGCTCTGGTCCTGGCGCGCGATCCGGTCTACGACGTGCTGCTGCTCGACATCTGGCTGCCCGACCGCGATGGTCTGGAGGTTCTGACCGAGCTGCGCGCGCTGGATGCGGAAACGCGTCCCGAGGTGATTGTCATCTCCGGCCACGCGACCATCGAAACCGCGGTGAAAGCCACCAAGCTCGGCGCCTTCGACCTGCTGGAAAAGCCGCTGATGCTGGAGCGGACGCTGATCGTGGTGAAAAACGCGATCGAGGCGAAGCGCCTGCGCACAGAAAACCTGGAGTTTCGCCGCCAGCTCTCGCTGGAACAGCAAATCAGCGGAGAAAGCGTGCAGGCTCGAGCGCTGCGCCAGCAGATCAAGCTGATGGCGCCCACCAACGGCCGCGTGCTCATCTACGGCGAGTCGGGCTCCGGCAAGGAGCTGATCGCCCGCGCCATTCACGCCGAAAGCCTGCGCAGCGATCGCGTCTTCGTGGAGCTGAACTGCGCGGCCATTCCCGAGGACTACATCGAGAGCGAGCTGTTCGGGTATCGCAACGGCGCCATCGCCGGAGGACCCCCGGAGAAGCGCGGCACCTTTGAGCGCGCCAACGGCGGCACGCTGTTCCTGGACGAAGTGGGCGACATGAGCCTCAAGACGCAGGGCAAAGTGCTGCGCGCCCTCGACGAGCAGCGCTTCGTTCCGGTGGGCGCTCTGCAGCCCATCAGCGTGGATGTGCGCGTGATCGCCGCCACCAACAAGGATCTGGAAGAGGAAATCGCCAGGGGCAACTTCCGTGAAGATTTTTTCTATCGCCTCAACGTGATTCCGTTTTACGTGCCGCCTCTGCGGGACCGGCGTGAGGACCTGCCTTTGCTGGTGCGCGAATTTTTGCGGGGCTTCGGCCGCGAATACGGCCGCCCGCGGGTGGAAATCGCCGACGACGCGATTGAGTTGCTGCGCCAGTATCACTGGCCGGGCAACGTGCGCGAGCTGAAAAACGTCATCGAGCGCGTGCTCATCCTCAACCCGCACGCCCAGCGCATTGAGCGCCGCCATCTGCCCATGCTGGTGCACCGCACCGGCCGCGCCGGCGACTTCGACACCCTGCAGCAGGCGCGCGACGCTTACGAGCGCGAGTACATCCTGAAAAAAATCGACGACTGCAACGGCAACATGAGCCGCGCCGCGGAAACGCTGGGGCTGGAACGCAGCCATCTCTATCGCAAGATGAAGGCGCTGGGCATCAGCGTGCGCGAGGCTTCGCAGGAGCGCTGAACGGCGGGCCCTGGCTGTGAATGCTCACGCCGCCCCCGGATTCAGGTTCAGGCCAGCGTGATGACCGTGATCTCCGGAGGGCAGCGGAAACGGAACGGTACACCGACAGCGCCGATGCCGCGATTGACGTATAACTGCGTCGGCCCCCAACGGAACAGGCCCTCGATGTATCGCCTGCCATATTCAGGCAGAGCGAACAGCGGCACGAAAGGGATACGCACCTGTCCGCCGTGGGTGTGCCCGGAAAGCATCAGGTCGACCCCGTACCGCGCCATATCCGGCAGGATGTCCGGCTCGTGGGCCAGAAGAATGGTGGGCTCTTTGGCGGCGGCACGAGGGATGGCGCGATCGGGAAACGCCTGATGCTCGCAAACGCTGCCCAGCCCGGCGAGCCAAACCCGCTGGCCTTCCCGCTCCAGCGCTACCGCGGAATTGATCAGGACCGGGATCCCGTGCTCCTTGAGCGGGCCCGCCACATACTGCGCCCCAACGACGTAATCGTGATTGCCGAGGCTGGCGTAGCGCAGTGGACATTCGATGCCGCTCAGGATGGCGGCGCATACCGGCGCGCACCGCCGCGCAAACGATCTGGGCAGAGGACCCCAGCTGACGAAATCGCCGGTCAGCACCACCATGTCCGGGCGCAGCCGATTGATCTTCTCCACCATCTCGCGCAGGAAATAGGCCTCGGTGTACTCGTCGTAGTGGAAGTCCGACACCTGCACGATGCGCATGCCGCGAAACGCATCGGGAAGGCGGGCAAGCTGAATGGTGTGCTGCTCGATGCTCAGCTCATGGCGCGAAACCTCGCCCGCATACAGCGCCAGCCCCGCCACGGAAGCGGCAGACAGCCCGAGAAACGATCGGCGCGTCAGCCGGCGCCTGCGCAGCGAGGGCGGATGATCCGGCAGGGTTTCCGTCGCTGGGGCGATTTCAACTGATGCTATGGGGTTCACTGTATTGTTGGACGCGAATTGCCCTTCGAGGGATGGAAACACGCGGAGCCGATCCGGCCTGGAGACATGCTTCCATTATCTCCAAATAAGTTGGGCCGCCCCACAGGACGGCCCAATCTCTGTTCGCCGGTACATTAGTACACGCGGTACGGATAAGGATACGGATACGGATATCCGTACGGATACGGCGGCGCCATATAGATGGGCCGGCGCTGCAGCTGGGGAACGCTGTGAGCGAGCCGCTGCGCTTCCTGCCAGGAAACCGGCTGCACCGTCACGGCACTGGACAGGTGGAAGTTCAGCAGAGTCTCCGCAGGCAGATAGAGACGCGGTCCATTGGTCGCTCCGGAAGCTGCCAGGCCTGCTCCGCCGCCTACCACGGCGCCGATCGCGGCGCCTGGCCCGCGGCCCAGAATGCCGCCGATGATGGCGCCCACCACTGCCCCACCCGCGGTGTTGCTTGCTGTGTAGCCGGCCTTGTTCGGGCTCTTGCTGGACCACATATCCGTCGCAACCGGATAGACCTGACCTCCCAGGTTCACCGATGCGACCTGCAACTGCAATTCACCGCTGCCGCCCAGAGCACCCGGCTTTTTTACCTTGACCACGGTCCCCTGCAGCACGGCGCCGCGCGGGATGGCGAGCACGTTGCCCTCAAACACATCGCTGGCCGCGGTCGCCTGGAAGGTCGCGCCATCCTGCAGCTTCGCGATGTCCAGCGTTTCGCTCAAGCGAATCTGCAGCAGCGTGCCTGCGGGAATCGTCACCGGGCCGCTGGTCTGTTGCGGAGGATAGCTGCCGTAGCCGCCATAGGGCTGTTGCCCGTAGCCTCCCTGCGGCGGATAAGGGGCGCGCGGAGCGGCGGGCTGAGCCGATTGATCCGGGGGAGGTGGGGGAGGAATCTGCTGCGCGTTCGGAGCAGCCGCTGGCTGTTGGGTGTCGGCGGGAGGCGGAGGCGGCGTCTGCTGCGCGTCCGCAGGTGGAGGCGGCGCCTGCTGCGCGTCCGCCGGCGGAGCCGGGGCCTGCGCTGACTGATCGCCGGTCACCGTAATGTTGTTCTGAACCCCGCTCACGCCCGGCACGTTCGCGGCCACAGTTTCAGCTTCCTGCCGCTGTTGTTCCGTCTCGACGGTCCCGGAAAGCGTGACCACGCCATTGGCGGTGTATGCGGTCACAGGCTGATTCTTCAGCATCGCATCATGCGTCAGAGCGTTTGCCACAGCCGCCTGCAGGTTGCCGTCGCTGCTGCTTTGGGCCGACGCCGCGGTTCCCGCGAAAAACCAAAGACAGGCGGCGAGCATCCCCGCGCCCACGATGAATGAAATCTTCCGACGAAAGCAGTTCGTACGCATGGTTACAACTCCCTTGCTTCAGGCTGGTCCGCGTTCGTGGGTAGTCAGACGCAGTGCCGCCTGAAGCGTCACTGTTTCTGCCTGTTCGAACACCAGTTTAGAAGAAAAGTTCCGTTGAAAAGCCGCAGGTTATCGGCGGAATGCCCCTAACCCCGCGCCTTTCTATAGCGCTCAATCAGCGTCGTGGTCGAGGTGTCATGGCTGCCCGGAGCCGGGCCCGATCCCTCCAGCTCACCAACAATCTTTTTCGCCAGGACTTTGCCCAGTTCCACGCCCCACTGATCGAACGAGTCGATCTGCCAGATCACTCCCTGGGTGAAAACGCTGTGCTCGTAGAGCGCCACCAGCTTGCCCAGTGACGCCGGCGTCAGCTCATCGAGCAGGAACGTGCTGGTGGGCCGGTTGCCTTCAAACACGCGGTGAGGAACCAGCCAGTCCGGCGTGCCTTCGGCCTTCACTTCCTCTGCCGTTTTGCCGAAAGCCAGCGCCTCACCCTGTGCAAAAACGTTGGCCATCAGCAGGTCATGATCCTCACCCAAAGGATGTAATGTTTTAGAGAATCCCGTGAAATCACAAGGGATAAGCCGCGTTCCCTGATGGATCAGCTGATAGAAGGAGTGCTGCCCATTCGTTCCCGCTTCACCCCAGAAAATCGGCCCCGTGGCGTAATTTACGCGCTCTCCTGCCAGCGTCACGTGCTTCCCGTTGCTCTCCATCGTCAACTGCTGCAGATACGCCGGGAAGCGCCTCAGAAATTGCTCGTAGGGCAGCACCGCAACCGTTTCCGCCCCGAAGAAATCGGTGTACCAGACGGTGAGCAGCCCCATCAGCACGGGCAGATTCTTTTCGAACGGCGTATGCCGGAAGTGCTCATCGATGGCGCGAAACCCGGCCAGCATGGCGCGGAAGTTTTCCGGCCCAATCGCCAGCATGGTGGAGAGGCCGATCGCCGAATCCATGGAGTAGCGGCCGCCCACCCAGTCCCAGAACTCGAACATGTTGGCCGTGTCGATGCCGAACTTCGTCACTTCCTTTTCATTCGTGGAAACCGCGACGAAGTGCTTCGCCACCGCCCTTTCGTCCTTCAGCTTCCGCAGCGACCAGTCACGCGCGGTCTGCGCGTTGGTCATGGTCTCCAGCGTGGTAAACGTCTTCGAGGAGATGATGAACATCGTCTCCTCCGGATCGAGGTCGCTGGTGGCCTCGGCAAAAGCCGTGCCGTCGATGTTGGAGACGAAGCGAAAGGTCAAATCGCGCTGGCTGTAGTAGCGCAGCGCCTCATAGGCCATCACCGGCCCCAGATCCGAGCCGCCAATCCCGATGTTGATCACGTTGCGAATGCGCTTCCCGGTGAATCCCTTCCACGCCCCGCTGCGCACCCGATTGGAGAAATCCGTCATGCGATCCAGCACCTCATGCACAGCGGGCACGACGTTTTCTCCGTCGACTTTGATGACCTCGCCCCGGGGCGCCCGCAACGCCGTGTGCAGCACGGCTCGCTTCTCGGTGACGTTGATCTTCTCACCCGTGAACATGGCCTCGATGCGTTCGTGCAGCCCGCTCTGTCTGGCCAGGTCGAGCAGCAGGCGCAGCGTTTCGTCCGTGATGCGGTGCTTCGAATAGTCGAAGTAAATCCCTTCGGCCTCGACCGTCAGGCGTGTCCCGCGCTGCGGATCGTTCCGGAACAAGTCGCGCAGATGCAGGGAGTGGACTTTTTCGTAATGCGCCTGCAGCGCTTTCCAGGCGGGAAGGGAAGTGAGGGGAGTTTGAACAGCGGTCGCGGTGGCGCTCATTGCGTTCCTCCAAGGGGTATCGGCTCTCTGTTTGGATTCGTCCTGGGCTCCTAAGGTCGCATCCTCATCTGGCCCCGTAACCTGTTCCCTGCAACCTGCAACCTGCAACCTGTAACCCGTAACCCGTAACCTGTAACCTGCAACCTGTCCCTGGCTTCAATTGCCCGTGGGAATGATCCCGGCGTTCTCCACCATCAGCATCGCGGTCCGCCGCAGGGCACGGGTTCGGTGCATCACGCCCTTCGGCACCACAAATCCCTGGCGCGGTCCCAGCTCCACGGTGCGGCCTTCCAGATCGATCAACAGCTGGCCCTCGATCACGTAGAAAAATTCATCATCCTCGTCGTGCTTGTGCCAGTGGTACTCGCCCTCCACCACCGCCATGCGCACAACGCTGCCGTTCACCTGGCACAGCGTCTGATTGAACCACTTATACTCGCACCCGTCCGCGAGCGCCTTTTCGTCGATCACCTCGAGCGGCTGATGCAGGATATTCAGGCGTGTTTCATAGGGGTAATCGGCAACAGAACCGGCCATGGGGACCTCCGTTT
>JASHPM010000506.1 GCA_030038115.1 Acidobacteriaceae bacterium
GTGGGCTCCTGATAGCCCTTCGCGAAATTCACGTTGAGCCGGGTGCCGTGAAAAGCGCCTTTTCCGGGCCGCACCAGATACACGGACGCGCCGCCGCGTGGCGTGCCTACGGTTCCGAAGAGCTGGTTCTTCTCCACGCCGCCAGCCGCCATATAGAAGAAACGGCTTTTAAACTGGCCGCCGAGCTGTGCCTGATAGTCATAGTTGGTCCGCTCCAGGCCTTCGCGGAAGGCATAGACGGGCTCGCCCTCGAGGCCGCGTTCGTTCTCATAGCGGGCGCCGGCGATCACGCCCAGATGCGGTCCATGCTGATAGCTGGTCTGCGCGTAGAGGTTATCGCGATTGGAGGCCAGCGCCAACGACCAGGGGTAAATGGCACCGAAGCTGGTCCCGTAATTCATCAGCGCCTGGCCGCTGATGGAGTAGCCATTCGCACCAACGACGGTCGCGTCGTTGCCGTAGTAATTGCCGGCGATCAGGTTCCCTGCCGGATACCACTGCTCGGACTCCTCGCGCTTGCGCACCAGGCCATAACGCACCGTCGCCTGCCAGTTATCGCGGAAGGTGTGGTCGATGGTCCCGGTGCCATAGGTGTCCTGATCGAGTTGCTTGCCGTCGTTGGGGAGGAGATCGAAGGAATAGCCGCCATTCGCGGAAGGCAGACCCGTCGCGGAAACACTGTCGCGGCCGGTCACGCGAATCTCGGTTTTCGCAGACAGGCTCCAGCCCAGATTCGCCACCCCGGTGTTGTCGTGATAGCCGTCGCCGGGCAGCGCGTTCTGCGAGTTCAGGCTGGAAGCACCGAGGTAGTAGTCCAGTTTGCTCTTCATCCCCGCCAGCTGCGCCTGGTTGCGATAGGTATTGAAGTTGCCGGCGTCGCCCTCGTACAGCAGCGAAGGAAACGGCGTGCTGCCGCGCGGGGTGGTGAGCGCCACCACTCCGGCGGCGGCGTCCGATCCATAGAGCACGGTGTTGGGGCCGCGATATACCTCCACATCCTGAAGGCCGGTGGTGGCCACATTGCCAAAGTCGAATCGGCCGCCGATGTCTTCTACAGGCACGCCGTCCATGACAACGCGGTTGGCGGTCGAAGCTCCCCCGCGGATGAAGAGAGAGGTTTCGCCTCCCCACTGCCCGGTCTGCACCACATTGAGCCCGGGAACCTGGCGCAGCGGATCGACGACGCCGGCGCGGTTGGCGAACTCATTCGCGTTGAGTTCCGTCACCGAGCCGCTGACCTGAGCCTGGGGCTGGGGCACACCGGTTGCGGTGACGACCACCGACTCGCGCACCCACTCCGGCTCCAGCACCACGTTTTGTATCACGCCGTCGAAGCGGCCGGCGTAGAAGCTCTGCGTCGCGAGCTGACGAAAGGAGATTCCCGAAGCCAGCACGTAGAATCGTCCCGACTCCGCGCTGACCAGCGTGTAGGTTCCATCGAGGCCGGTTTGGCCGCTGATCAGCACCTGGCCATCATGGATCAATGCCACAGTGGCCCTGGCAATGGGATAGCCCAGGGGATCGGTCACGGTTCCATGAACGGCGACCGCATGCAGCGCCGACGTGGAGGCAAGCAGCAGAGCGACCGCAAAAAGCGGAAAGCGGAAAGCAGACGGGAGGCGGCGCGCAGGCCGCAGCAGAAGATTCATGGTGTCCTCCGTTCCCCTCGGAACGCGGTGAACGAGCCTGTGACAACGACAAGCCCGGAAACGGGACCGGTCTCCTGACTTGCGCGCGGTCCTCGCGAACAAAGCCAAACCGCCTTCCCGAAGCCTGCGCTCCAGTGGCACCCTGGTTGGGCTTTTCCCGCGCCCGAATCAAATGACGCGGGAACACGCGCTTACAGTTGCGGGGCAGTGGCGGATTTTCACCGCCTTCCCGAGCATCCCATCGCCGTGAAACAACCTGCGCGAACACGCGAACGGGACGATTCCCGCGGCACCTTCGCGCCTGGTCCGGACCTCGCTGCCATCCGGAAATCCCGTTATAAATCCTTCACTTCCGCAAGTCAAAGCGAGAGCAGCGTGGGGCGAGGGAGCGAGGCGACGGGGTGGGCGCTCCAACCCGGCGAGGCCCCCCGGTCGCGGCTGCAGGGAGGCTCCGGGAAGAAATAACTGACCCCATCACAATCCAAGGCGCTATACTCGCTGCACAATACCCCCAAGCTTTTGCGTTTCTGCCGAAGGTTCCCATGGACCCTCGTTCCACCGACGACGGGATCAGGCCCAGAGTCCTTATCGCCGATGACGAGCGCATCATCGCCGATACGCTGGGCATGATTCTCAGCCAGAATGGCTTCGACGCCGCCACTGTTTACAGCGGTCAAAAAGCAGTGGAGGCGGCGCGCCAGTTCCATCCCCACGTGTTTCTGGGGGACGTGGTGATGCCGGGCATGAGCGGTATCGAAGCGGCCATTCAGATCAGCGCAATGATTCCTGACTGCCGGGTTTTGCTGCTATCCGGCCAGGCGGCGACGTCGGATCTGCTGCGCGACGCGAGGGTGCGCGGCCATGACTTCGAGATTCTGCTGAAGCCTGTGCATCCCAACCAGCTGATCGACCGCCTGCGCGCGCCCTGAGCTTCGCTCGCCGCGTCTGTCTATGATGAGGATGCGCGTCGGCGTTGGCCCTGCACCGCGATCCTGGGAGCCACTCAAGCTATGACCCACTCAAAGGCCGATGCGAGCGCCGATTTTGGCCGGGGGCTGGTGGAGACCTGGGCCATCAATGAGCGGATGAACCAGATCGTGCTCGAGCATCTCGATCCGGCGGCATGGCGGGCGAAACTGCCTGGGAGCAGGGGGCGGACGATTGCCGCCATCGTCGCGCACGTGCACAACATCCGACGCAAATGGTTGAGGCTGTCGGCACCGCATCTGAAGCTGCCTGCCTCGCTCGACCACGCCAGGTGCACGCCGGAGCAAGCCCGGGCGGCTCTGGCGGAGAGTGGCGCACGCTGCGCGGAGATGATTAGGGAGGCTCTGGCCGGACCCGAGAGCCGGGTGAAAACTTTTCTGCGCGACGGCTGGGCACGACCATGGCCGGCAGGCGCAGCCATGGTGGCATACATGATTACGCACGACGCGCATCATCGCGGGCAGGTGTGCATGCTGGCGCATCAGCTGGGATACCCGCTGCCGGCGAAGGCCACGTCCAGGATGTGGGCGTGGGAGGCGATGCAGGGCCGAAGCGGTACTACTCGGATTCCCACCCCGAAGATGTGATGGTGAGCGCATTTGCCGGGCGATATCTTCGTGGCAGCTAAGGCAGGTTATGATTTGGGTCGCACTCACCCCGGGTGCGACCCTTTCTTTTTTGGAGCGGCGACGCTATGGGGCGGGGTGAGGCCGAGGGACCGCCTGGCCGGGCTGGGATGTACTGCGTGGATTCCCACCCCGAACATGGGATAGTGAGCGCACTGGCTGAACGATAGCCTGGTCGCAACCAAGGCATACCATTCGGGGCCGCGCTCACTTGGGGCGCGGCCCTCTCTTTTTGGGGCGGCGCGTGCGCCGGGGCCCCGGCGAAACGAAGTTTCGATGGGGTGGCCTTGCACGCGCGAGCCAGGTTGGGGCGAAGGACGTGCTCGGCGGCCGGTGCGGGAATGAGCGCACAGGATGTGGGCGGAGATGGGTGGGCGCCACGGAAGAAAGCACGTCCGAGACCGAACCTGGCGAAGAGCCGCTCTTCCCGGAGCAGACGAGGCGGGTTTGAACGCAAAAGAAAAACGCCGGAGCGTGTGCTCCGGCGTTTTTCTTCCCTGCTGCGATTTGGCGATGGCCTGGGTTAGACCAAGGCGGGGACATTGACCTTGTCGTACCAGGAGTGGGCGGCTTTGAGGGCCTTGTTGACGTTCTCGATGTTTTCTACGCCCTTCGTGTTGAGCCAGTCCTCAAAAGCTTTGGCTCCCTGTTTCGCGTAGATGGGGATGCCGTCCTTCCAGGTGGCGCGGCCGCAGAGGACTCCGTTGAAGCTGGCGCCGGATTCGCCGGCTAACTCGAGGGTCTCGATGAAGACAGGGTTGGAGACGCCGGCGGAGAGATAGATGAAGGGCTTGTGGGTGGAAGAGGCGGCGAGGCGGAAATGCTCGAGGGCCTCCTTGCGGGTGTAGGCCTGCTCGCCCTTGAAGGAGCGGGTGCCGGCAACGAAGTCCATCTGGACAGGGACTTCGACTTTGAGGACGTCGACGCCGTAGCGTTCTTTGCCGAACTCCTCCATGGAGCCGGTGACAATGTCGGGCTTGCGGCGGGCGTAGGCGAGGGACTTCTCGTCTTCGCCAGCGTGGACGGCGTAGCCGACCATTTCGAGGAAGAAGGGGATGTCGTGGGCGACGCACTCGCCGGCGATGCGCTCGACCCAGGCCTGCTTGTGGTCGTTGATGTGGGATTTCTCGAAGGGCGTGTAGTAGAGGAGGATCTTGATGCAGTCGGCGCCGGCTTCCTTCAGACGGCGTACGCTCCAGAGGTCGAGGAGATCGGGGAGACGGCCTGGCAGAGCGGCATCGTAGCCGGTTTTTTCATAGGCCAGCAAGAGGCCCTTGCCGTTGCGGCGTTTGGCGGCGGGCAGGCCGAACTCGGGGTCGAGCAGGATAGCGGAGGCGTGCCTGGTAAGGACTTCGGTGACGAGTTCCTTGAATTCGACGAGAGCGGAGTCGGGGACTTCGGCGACGCCCTTTTCTTTGGCCAGAGACTTCTTCAGTGATCCGCGCTGGTCCATGGCGGCGGCAGCGATCACGCCGCGTTTTTCCGATACGGCTTTGAGTCCGGCGAGCTTGCCGGGGGTCAGATTCATCGACATTGATTCTCTCCTGCGCTTCGATTCGTTTGAGAAAGGCAGTTTCCACGTCGATTTTACCGCCGCGGCGATGCCGATGGACACGTGGCTAAAGTAACGTGCGGATTAAAAGCTGGGAAACAGACAGATGGAAGCTGGTAGCTGGAAGCGAGGAGCCGGCGGCGGGCGGCCCACAGTTGCAGCTCGCCCGGGGGTGGGCGGTGGAACGCGTCTGGTATAAAGGTGCGCAACCCAGGAGTTACGCCATGCTTTGGATCGCACGTGGAATGGTCTGCCTGCTACTGGGGGTCCCTTCCCTGCTCTTCGCGGCCGATTGCACGGGTCTCGGCAACCTCCGCCTGGCCGACACCAGCATCACTATGGCCAAGATGGTCACGTCGGGTGTGCTGGAAATTGCCGATGCCGACACCCCGCTGCGGGATCTTCCCGCTTTCTGCCGGGTTGCGGGGGAATTTCATCCCAGCAGCGATTCGAAGATTCGATTCGAGGTGTGGCTTCCGGAGCAAGGCTCGGAACAGGGATGGAATGGCCGCCTGCTGGGCGCGGGAAACGGCGGTTTTGCCGGGTCGATTGGATATTGGGTAATGGCGGGCTATCTGAGACGCGGATTTGTGGTGGCGGGCAGCGACGCCGGTCACGAGGGCGAGGCCGGAGATGCCAGCTGGGCCTGGCAGCATCCGGAGAAGGTGAAAGATTTTGGCTGGCGGGCGGTGCACCTGACAGCGGAGCGAGCGAAGCAGATCGTGGAGGCATACTACGGCAAGGCGGTGCAGAAATCGTATTTCGACTCCTGCTCCGATGGAGGCCGCGAGGCGCTGATGGAAGCGCAGCGGTTTCCCGAGGATTACGACGGGATTCTGGCCGGCGCACCGGCGAATGCGTGGTCGACGATGCTGGCAGCGGGCGGGGTTGCCATGCAGGCCCTGCTGGCAGACCCCAGGACATACATTCCCGATCGCAAGCTGAAGTTCATTGAGCGGGCATCGCTGGCTGCCTGCGATGCGCTCGATGGGGTAAGGGACGGGGTGATCGGCGATCCTGCGCAGTGTCACTTTGAACCTGAGGCGCTGCTGTGCAAGGGAGAGGATGATGCGGAGTGCCTGACGCAACCGCAGATCGACTCGCTCAAGGTGTTGTATGGCGGGTTCCGGGGCGCGCAGGGCAAGCTCCTTTTTCCAGGCTTCTCGATGGGCGATGAGACAGGCTGGAAGGAGTGGATTATCGGAGAAGCACCGGGACGGTCGTATTCCTACGGGTATGTGCAGAACTACTTTCGCTACATGGTGACGGGCGATGCCACGTTCAACGTGCTCACGGCGAGCGCGGACGATCTGCTGCGCCAGTCGAAAGAGAAAGGCGCAGCCGATCTGGACGCGACCAATCCCGACCTGAGCCGGTTTGCGGCACGGGGCGGCAAGCTGATCCTTTATCACGGGTGGAGCGATGCGGCGATCTCGCCGGGGAACACGATTGCCTATTACGAGAGCGTGGAAAAGCAGATGGGCGAGGAGAAAGCGGCGAGCTTTGTGCTGCTGTATATGGTTCCAGGCATGGAACACTGCCTTGGAGGTCCGGGGGCAAGCGCTTTTGGACAGTTTGGCACAGCGACCGCGAAGGGCCCGAAATATGGCCTGTTCGATTCGCTGGAGAACTGGGTGGAGAATGGTTCGCCGAAAGACGATGTGATTGCGACGAAGTTCGCGACCGGGAAGGATGGCGCTAAGGAGACGGTCTTCACGCGGCCGCTGTGCGCCTGGCCGAAGGTCGCTCGATACGGCGGGTCCGGCGATCCGAACGATGCCGCAAACTTCGCCTGCGTGGCACCGTGATCAGGGCTGGGCGATTCCGCTGAACTTCTCTATCCTGCCCAGGGTGTATCGACATACAGGAATGGGCAGCGTTGCGAGAGAATATCCGGCCGGACGAAGCGGAGGCCGAAGGGTGTGGCGGGTCCACATTCAAGGCCGACAATGAAGTCCGGCCGGGTATTGCCCGCAACCCTTCGGGACGGGGCCATTTTTTCCCGCCTCTTTGTCGTTCGTCGCTAAGAGACACCCGGTATCTGTCGCTCCTCTCTTCTCTTCTCGATCCGGGAAAAAAATGGCTCCCGTCGCTTGTATGTCGATACACCCTAGCGCTTCCCTGCTGCAGCGATCGCTTCCGTTTGTAACTCGTGGAGCCGGCGGATGCCGGACTCGGCGAGGTCCATCATTTCGAGCAGGCGGGCGCGGGGAAAGGCGTGGCGCTCGGCGGTAGCCTGGACCTCCACGAAGTTGTCGTCCTCGGTCATGACGAGGTTCATGTCGACTTCGGCCTGGGAGTCTTCCTGATAGTCGAGGTCGAGGAGAACGGTGTTCTCGACGATGCCCACGCTGGTGGCGGCGACGAGCTGCCGGAGCGGCGAGGTTTTGAGAGCCTCGGTCGCGACCATGCGATTGAAGGCGATGGCGAGGGCGGCGCAGGCGCCGGTGATGGCCGCGGTGCGCGTGCCGCCGTCGGCCTGGAGGACATCGCAGTCGAGAATGACGGTGCGCTCACCGAGGGCTTTCATGTCGACGACGGCGCGGAGGGAGCGGCCGATGAGGCGCTGGATTTCATGGGTGCGTCCGCCGATTTTGCCGCGCTCGGCCTCGCGCGGAGTGCGGGTGAGGGTGGCGCGGGGGAGCATGCCGTATTCGGCGGTGACCCAGCCGCGGCCGCTGTTGCGCAGCCAGGCGGGGACGCCCTGTTCGATCGAAGCATTGCAGAGGACGCGGGTGTGGCCGACTTCGATGAGGACAGAGCCCTCGGGGACCTGGACGTAGCCGGGAGTGAGGCGGACGGAGCGCATCTCAGCAGGGCTGCGGCCTTCGCTGCGGAAAAACGATTGTGGCATCGGCCCCATTGTAAGGGTTTCAAAGGGGGAAACCGGGCGGAGGTGGTCCGGAAACGGGAAAGCGTGGGAAGGGACTGAAGGGGTTGGGGTTGGGCGCGTTGGAGGGGCAAGGGCGGTTTCAAAACGGGAAGGATTCGAGGGGAGTTCCGTTTTTGGAGGAAGGGGTTTTTGGAGGGAAGTGATTTTTTTTCATGGAGTTGGGCTGGGTGGTTCGATGTGGTGCCTGACGTGTTCTCTATCGGGGCAGTCGTGAACCGAGTCGGGAAACAGGAATGGGAAGCCGAGGCGATTCCAGAGCGCAGCGGCTTCGCTTCCTGAAGAAAGAGGCCGTCCATGGAACCGTCCACGCAAGCGTCCACACCATCAGGGTTAGAAACATCCGCGCAATCGCAGCCACAACAGACCGCGCAACTAAGGCCGGCGCCCGTTGCAGCGGCGGCCCCAGCACTGAATTTGCCGGGACTGCCGCTGCCGCGCCTGGGACCGCCGCCCACGTTGCGCGAGCAGGGCGGCGAGGCACTGGTTCTGGCGGGGATATCGCACGACGCGCGGAATCTGGTGACGGCGCTGGGACTGTGCTCGGAATTGATGAGCCAGCCCGGCGTTCTGGCTCCGCAGCACGGGCATTTTGCCGAGGAGATTCGGTCGATCGCAGAGGCTTCGGCACGGCTGGTGGGGCGGCTTTCGAATGTGACCCGCACGGCCGCGCAGGCGAAAGTGATGCCGGAGGCGGCGATCAGGGACCTGGCCCAGGCGGTGCAGAAGATGGGGGGCCTGCTGACGGCCATCGCGGGACCGGTGACCGACGTGCAGATCGCGTGCCTTCCCTGCGGCGGGCTGCTGCGGCTTTCCGAGGAGAGCCTGTCGCGGATTCTGGTGAACCTGGTGCGCAATGCCGCCGACGCCATGCCGACGGGGGGGCGCATCCGGATCACGACGCAGCGCGGAGGCGGGGCGAGTTTTCTGTGGACGCTCGACGGGGAAACCGACACGGAGCAGAGCGCGCAGTATCTGTGGGACGACTGTCCGCACGCAACCACGGCGCGGACAGTCGTGCTCACGGTGGAAGACAACGGGCCGGGCATTCCGACGGAATTCCTGGAGCGCGTCTTCGAAGCGGGCTTCACGACCCGCACGAAGGGGCGGTCGTGGCCGGAGTCGCAGCACCGCGGACTGGGGCTGAGCATTGTGCGCCAGCTGGTTGACGCGGCGGGGGGCACGGTGCGGGCCATGGCTTTGCCGACGCATGGAGCACGTTTTGAGATCGAACTGCCACTTACAAACGTAACCCCCACCTTACCTTCGGATGGCGGGCTGAGTGGCAAAAGTGAGTCCCAATGATGCGACGATGGACAGCAGGATCAATCGATCATCCGGTACACCTGATGCAAACTCCGTTTCAACCGGAAGCCGCTCCACTGCATGTGCTGGTTGCCGACGATGATGCGTCCATCCGGCGCGCCTGTTGCGAGATTGCTGCGATCGAGGGGATGGTCGCGCACGAGGCGGAGTTGTCCAGCCGGTCGCGGGGGCTGCTGCTGGCCAAAGGCGTGGACATCGTGCTGGTGGACGAAACCATCGCCACAGGTGAGGGCTGCGACGTATTGGACGAGCTGCGGCTGATGCGGCCGGACGTGGCGGTGGTGTGGATGACATCCGCGTCGACCGTACAGCTGGCGCTGGAAGCGCTACGCTTCGGGGCCAGCGATTACCTGATCAAGCCGTTTTCCGCGGACGAGCTGAGCACGGTGCTGCGACGCCTGGCGGAACGGCGCACCGTGGACGCGGCCAGCCGCGGATTGCGCGAACGCCTGCGCTCGGGAAAAGGAGTGGGGAACATACTGGGCGAGAGCCCGGAGATGGAGAAGCTGTACCGGATCCTGGCGCGTGTGGCGCAGACGGTGCATCCGGTGCTGATTATCGGGGAGAGCGGCACAGGGAAGGAGCTGGTGGCGCGCGCCATCCACGCGAATGGTTCGGGCTCCGGGAAGCCGTTCGTTCCGGTGGACTGCGGCTCGCTGGCACCGACGCTGATCGAAAGCGAACTCTTCGGACACGTGAAGGGCGCCTTTACGGGCGCGCACCGCCCGAACGACGGGCTGATGGTGGCAGCCGGCGCCGGGACGGTATTTCTCGACGAGATTGCGGAGCTGCCCCTCGATCTGCAGGCGAAGCTGCTGCGGGCGTTACAGGAAAAGGAAGTGCGGCCGCTGGGCGGCAACCATGCAGTGCCGATCCGTGCGCGCATTCTTGCCGCCACGCATCAGGATCTGACGGCGATGGTGGAGCAGGGGCGATTCCGGCGCGACCTCTATTACCGGCTCAATGTCGTGAAGCTGACCCTGCCGCCCCTGCGCGAGCGCAAGGAGGACATCCCCCTGCTGGCCGCGCATTTCCTCGAGCGGAACAGCCTGGAGATGCGGCGGACCTTCCGGCTGAGCGCGGAGACGTTGGCGTTTCTGGTGGATTATGCGTGGCCGGGCAATGTGCGCGAGCTGTCCAATGCTATCGATCGCGCGTGCAATCTGGCTTCGGGCGAGGTGATCGAGATGGGCGAGATGAGCACCAGCATTCGGGATGCGTGGATGCAGGCCACGGTGAGCCGACGGGTACATCCGGAGGAAGGTCCTGCCGAGCCGGCAGTGGTGACGCTGGCCGAGCTGGAGAAGAGAGCCATTCTGACAACGCTGGATCAGGTGAACGGCGATAAGCTGTTGGCCGCCAGGCTGCTGAACATCGGCAAGACAACGCTGTACCGCAAGCTGAAGGAATACGGGGAGACGCCATGAGCGCCCAATGCACCGACACCGAGACACCGCTCTCGCTCAGGCCAGCGGCAGCCCTGATTGTGACCCCCATGGAGGGCATCGAAAGCACGGCCGCGGCTCTGGCTGCACAGCTAAAGTTGACGGTGGAGGTCGCCGCCAGCCGGGCCGCAGCGCTGCGGCTGCTCCTGCGCAGGAGTTACCAGGTCGTGATTCTCGACCAGATCCTTGCGGATTCCGATCCGGATGGGGCGGAACTGATCTGGCAGCACGCGGGTGTGGCGATTCCGCTGCAAGTCAATTTCGCACTGGCCGGAAGCGCGCGTCTGGAGCGGGAAGTACGAACCGCTTTGGCCCGCCGGCAGCGCGAACAGCAGCTCGCCGACACCGCCGCGACGGCTGCGGTTGACGCCGAACTAAAGAACGCCATTACCGGCTTTCTGCTGGAAGCGCGCCTCGCGCTGGCCGAGGAGAATATTCCCCCGCAGGTGGAGAGCCGGCTGCGGACAATGGCGGGCATGGCGGACCGCCTGCGGGAACGCCTTGTACCAACGGCTCCCCGCGATACCACCACAGTGTCATTGCTGGCAGCACAGAAGTGACCTACGCTGGTGACCAATTCGCCACAAGGAAGCTGCGGCCATATGGCTTTGCGCAGCTCTCTTCGACCCTCACCATCGCAGGAGGGCGGCAATCGCACCGGGTGAAGCCGTTCGGTGGCCGGGCGCTTGATACGTATCTCAGTTCTTAGGAGCCTCCCCCATGTACCGCTTTTCTCTGACCTTGGCCGTTTTGTCCCTCTGTTTGCCCCCTGGGTTCGCCCAGCAAAGCAGCTCTTCCCTGATCGCGCCTGAACTTCTGAGCAGTGACGGTTCGCCGATGGCGAATGCCACGGGTGGCGCGGTCACAACACCGATGCCCGCACCAACTATCGCAGCGTTTTCCGAATTTGCAGTCGGGGTGAAAGCGGGCATTCTAGGAGCCGGCGTGGAAGTGGCGACGCCCCTTTCTTACCACCTCAACCTGCGGGCGGGCGGCAACTTTTTCACTTACAACGACTCGCTGACAAGCGACGGAATCAATTACGCGGCCGACCTGCGTTTTCGGTCCTCGGAAGCCAGCATCGACTGGTTCCCGGGAGCGGGCGGATTCCACATCAGCCCGGGCGCGCTGGTTTACAACGGTAACCAGATCAGCGCCGCGGCGAATGTCCCGAGCGGCGCGACGTTTACGCTGAACGGCACGACCTACACGAGCAGCGGGACCACCCCGGTGACGGGCAGCGCGAGCCTGACCTTCAACAAGGCGGCACCGAAGGTGACCATGGGGTGGGGCAACCTGATTCCGCGCAGCGGCCGGCATTTCAGCGTTCCCGTGGAGTTCGGTTTCGCCTACGTCGGCGATCCCAAAGTGGCGCTGAACCTCGCGGGGACGGCGTGCTACACCTACGAGGGCGTGCCCTACTGCGACAACGTGGCGACGGATCCGATGATTCAGGCCAACGTAACGGCGCAGCAGCAGAAGCTGGCCAAGGACGCCGATTACGCGCGGTTCTTCCCCATCGCTTCACTGGGATTTGCGTTCCGTTTATAGGACGCGGAGGGCGCGCGGTTCTTTTCCATTCAGTCATTGGGGTTCGCGTACCGATTTTGGGGACGCGCAGGGGCGCGACGGAGAAATCCATGCGCCCCTGAATCAACCGGTGTTTTCTTTGACTGCGACGCATCACAATCACATGATGGCGCATGAAGGCGCTTGCGGATCGAGCGTTCCATCCTGATCTGCAGCGATTCCTTCTCTCTTTACGAGCTCTTTTTCTCTGAGCACGCGTGGTAAATCGATAGGCCTGGACTGTACTATCGCTTCATCCTCCCCGGGAGAGAAGCGCTGATGCTCGCATTTCGCTGGCGGGTCGCACGGGGCTGCCGAGCAGTGCTGCCGGAGTCCTGCCTGCGCAGGTGGATACTGCTGGCGTTTGCGCTCTCCTGGGCAGTGCCCGTGGGGGCGCAATACGCTGACGTGTCTGCCGCGGGAAGCCCGGTTGCGGTCGACGCGCTCTGGCGCTTCCACACAGGCGACGATCTCCAGTGGTCTTCCCCCACTTTTGACGACTCGCAATGGCCGATGGCCCGGCTTAACGACCCTTCCGGCGTCTTTGCGGATTACACCTGGTACCGCATTCGTCTCAAACTGCCCGCGGCGCAGCAGCCCCTCGGCATCCTGTTCGGCCACATGGACAGCGCTGCGGAAATCTTCGTGAATGGCGAGCGACTGGCAACGATAGGCGGGATGCGTCCCACGCCGAAGGACCTCTACACGGGGCCGGCGTCGATTGTCCCGCTCCCTGCTCCGCTCTCCGGCACAACCATGCTTCTCGCCATTCGCGTCTGGCACAGTTCGCAATATCGCAATATTGAGCTGGCTCAGACCACGCCGCTGCTCGTGGGAGACCTCTCGACGCTCTCTCGCCTGCGGCAGCTCACCCGGCAAACCCTGATCGTGCGCGACCTTCCCGCGATCGTCACGACTACGGTCTCACTTGGAATCGGCTTCTTCAGCCTCGGGCTTTTTCTGCTGCGGCGTTCGGCCCGTGAATACCTCTGGGCCGCCTGCTGGCTGCTCAGCTGGTCGCTCATCTCGATCACCACTTTTTTTACCCCCTTCTTCGGCTGGAACGTCAACCATATCCGCCTCTGGATTGAGTTCCTCATTGTCATTGGGGATGTTTCCTACCTCCTGTTCTTCTGGGGCTTCGTCGGTGAAAAAGCCGATCTCCTGCTGCGCATCGGCATCGCCGCGGCTTTGCTGGAATACGTCAACACGCTTCTCTTTGTGTTCGGCGCGATCCCGTATACAACCGACCTGCTTGATGTTTCCGTTCTGCTGACGATCATCACCGTGGTTGCCACTGTCCGTCTCCTGCGTTCCGGCTTTGGCGGCAACCGGGACGCATGGCTGCTGCTGCTTCCTTTTTTCCCGGAGTTCGTCCTTAGCGCGCTCCGCACGGGCAGCGGGGCTCTCCATCTGGCGGGCCTGATCTCCAAAACCATCCAGCCCTGGCTCGTGCACAGCGCCACCATTCAGATCAGCTACGAACAGGCCGCTGGACTGCTGGCGTACATCGCCGTCGCGGTGCTCATCGGCTTCCGCTTTAACCGTTCCGTGGAACAGGAAGAGCGCCTCTCCACGGAAATCGAATCGGCGCGGCAGGTCCAGGAGCAACTCGTCCCGGCGCGCCTGCCCTCCACTCCCCATTTCCGCTTCGACGCTGCTTATCTGGCGGCCAGCGAAGTCGGTGGCGATTTCTACCAGTTATTTCCCGGCCCCGACGGCTCGGTGATGGTCGCCATCGGCGATGTGAGCGGCAAGGGTCTCAAGGCCGCCATGCTGGGCACGCTGGTCGTCGGCGCACTCCGCGCCCTCGCTCCGGAAGACCTTCCGCCGGCGCAGATCCTCGCACGTCTCAATGCCCAGCTCGCGGCCTCGTCCGATAGCAGCTTCGTCACCTGCCTCTGCGCGCGCATTGCTCCCAGCGGCACTCTCATCCTCGCGAACGCAGGCCACCTTGCGCCCTACTGTAATGGGGAAGAACTGGCCCTTTCCCCAAGCCTGCCCCTCGGCGTTACCCGCGACGCCGGCTACGAAGAACTCACCCTCCACTTCAACCCAGGCGACCAAATTACTTTCCTCTCCGACGGAGTCGTGGAAGCGAAGAGTGCCAGTGGCGAACTGCTCGGCTTCGACCGCACCCGCAGCATCAGCGGGCAATCCGCAGAGCAGATCGCCGCCACAGCCCAGCGCTTCGGACAGCAGGACGACATCACCGTCCTCACGCTGCAGCTGGCAACTGCGGAAGTTCTCCAGGTGTGAGTGGCTGGCGATCAGATGGGTTGGAGCAATTTCCTCGCAACGGCAAATGCAGCTGAACCTGCGCGGCCACGAGGCGCATCATGGAGCTTTTCAGGGAGCGCAGGGGCGCGACGGAGAAATCCATGCGCCCCTGAATCAACTTACTCCTAACTGATCGGCTGGCCGTCCGCGGTGAGCTGCTGCAGCTGCTGCTGATCATACTGCCTGACGCCGTCGGGCAACGGCGCGTAGTTCAGGGCACCGGCGGCGACCTGGCCATCGGTGATGATGTACTGGATGAACTGCTTCAGCGCGGTGCGCTTCGCTTTGTCGGGACCATCTTTCGGAATGATGAGGAAGGTGAGGCCGGAGATGGGATAGGCATCCGGCGCGCTGGCCGGCGGGTTGACGATGGGTACCCGGGGATCCTGCGTGAGTTGCGCGCTAAAGGCGGCGATGGCCGCTGTTGCTCCCTGGGCTGTCGGCTGCACGTACTGACCCGCGGCGTTCCTGATGGCGGCGGTGGGCAGGTGGTTCTGCTGCGCATAGGTCAGCTCGACATAACCAATCGCGCCGGGTGAGTTGCGGATGTTCCCGGTGACTCCCTCACTGCCCTTGCCCCCGATGCGCACCGGCCAACTTACAGCTGGACCTGCGCCGACCTTCGCCTTCCAGTCGGGACTCACGGCGGAGAGATAAGTGGTGAAGATATTGGTGGTGCCACTGCCTTCGGAGCGATGCGAGACGATTACGCCTACGGAGGGAAAGTTGACGCCGGGATTGTCCTTCGCGAGGATCGGGTCCTTCCAGGTTTTGATTTTCCCCAGGAAGATACCGGTCAGCGCTTCGGGGGAAAGCTGCAGGGGCTGGGTAAGACCGGGGAGATTGTAGGTGATGCAGACGGGTCCCGCGCTTTCCGGAATCTGGATGACGGGCAGCATG
>JASHPM010000507.1 GCA_030038115.1 Acidobacteriaceae bacterium
AATGAATATTGCGCAGCGGATAGTTGGTTTCGTAGTGCGAGGCGAGAACGATGACCCCGTCCTTTTTGCCGGGGAAGCGCACGATGAAGTTGTGCATCTCCATGGGGCCGGCGGGCGTGTTGGTGGTAAAGGTGTCCTCCTCCAGCTGATCGTGGCGGAACTGGTCCTTGATGAAGGCTTCCGCTTTCGTGTGGCCGGGGCTGCCGATCCAGCGCGGCCCGATGGCGACAAACTGCCGCGTGTAATCGAGCGCCCGCTTGCCGTCGAACTGGGGAAGATTCTGCGCATGAGCGCCGGAAGCCGCGGCTGCGATCAGGAGGGCAGTGAGAGCAATGGATGGTTTCACGCAGCAGCCTTTGCGGCGCGTTTTTTGCGCGAGGCTGGATTGACGAACCACGAGACGCCGATGCCCAGGATGTACAGGACCAGCATAGGACTGGCGAAGACACACATGGTGAGCACGTCGGAAGTGGGCGTAATGATGGCTGCGATGATGAAGATGAGGAGGATGGCGTAGCGAAAATTCTTCCAGAGAAACTTCGGGCTGACGATGCCGAACAGCGAAAGGAACATGATGAGAATGGGCAGCTCGAAGGTGAGACCCAGGCCCAGGATCACAGTGAGAAACAGGTCGGTGTACTCATTGATCTCGATCAGGGCGCGGAAGTCCTGATTGAAGCTGAGCAGAAAATTGAGAGAGCCGGGATAGACCCAGCGGTATCCGAAATATGCGCCGGCGAGAAACAGGCCGATGGTGGCCGACATGAACGGGACAACGTAACGCTTTTCGTTCTTGTAGAGCCCCGGAGAAATGAAGAGCCACAGCTCCCACAGCACGAAAGGGCAGGCGAGAATGCAGCCGGCCATGAAGCTGATCTTCAGGTACATGTTAAAGGGGTCGATGGGGTTGTGATAGACGAGCTGCGTGGGCAGGTGGTGCTGGGCCAGCGCGAACACAATCGGCTTTTCCATGAAGTAGTAAATCTTTTCGTGAAAAAACCACATGATGAAGAAGCCGGCGATGAGGTAGATGGCGGAATGGATGATGCGGCGGCGCAGCTCGGCCAGATGCTCCATCAGGCTCATGCCCGGCAGTTCGGCGCGCTCGGTCACCGCGGCGCGGGCGCGATCGACCAGGTCAACCATGGCGGACGGGCTCGCTGGGTGCGAGAGGCTCGCTCGGCTCGGCGCCTGCGTCTGCCGCATGAGCGCCGTTGTTGGGATCGGTCAGGTCGAGATGGGGGTAGAGCGCGGCTGCAGAGTCGTCGACCGGAGGGGGTACAGACGGGGTGGGAGTGGACGAATCCACGACGACTTCCGCGGCGGACGGCACAACCGCCGGTACAACGGCCTCCGGCGCCGCGGATTCGATGGGCGTCGCATAGGGGGCGTTCGTGCTGACGGGCGCGCCCGTCGAGGGGGGCAAAATGGTTGGGGCAGCGGGCGTCGCCGATGAGTCCGCGGCAGGCGGAGCGTCCGCCGCCTTCTGCGCCTGCATTTCGGCCAGCTTTTTGCGCCGCTCCTCGTCCTCCATGTTCCGCAATTCTTCCTGAATCTGGAACTTGAATTCATTGCTGGCGCGGCGAAACTCGGCCAGCAGCTTCCCGATCGTCCTGCCGATCTCCGGCAGCTTCTTGGGCCCAAACAACACCAGAGCCAGCAGGAAGATAAAGATGGAGTCGCCGAAATGCATGAATAGCTCATGATACCCGCCGCGAAACGCGGGTCACAAATAGAGGAGGGAACCGCGCCTGGAACAGCGAAAGGCGCAGCACCCGGCGTACTTTAGAGGGGGAAAGACTTGCTTCCTCGGAGAACGCTATGGCGGAAGCTGCGCATGCCCGATTCTCGAAGACGCTGGAGGCTATGTTTCGCGATTACGATGGCCCGCCTTTCTCCATCCGGCTTTGGGACGGATGGCGCTGGAATTCTTCCAACGATGCCGAGCCGGTCTGCACCATCGTGCTCGCCACACCGAAGGCAGCGAAAGCCCTTGTTCTGGAAGCAAGCCAGGTGGCGATGGGCGAAGCCTTCCTTCAGAAGACGATCGAAATCGAAGGCGACATCTTCCCGGTCTTCACCGTCACCGAGCACATTCTCCGCCATCCCCTGCCGCTGAGAGACCGTCTCCTGCGGAACATCGCGCGCGCTGGATTTGGCCTGAGCCGGCGGCTGACACAGGGGGCGCGTCATTCGCCGCGCAGGGATCGAGCGGCCATCGCGTATCACTACAATCAGCCGCTTGAGTTCTTCCGGCCGTGGCTGGGCCGGACGCTGGCCTATTCCTGCGCGTACTTTGAGAACGCGGCCGATGCGCTGGATGAGGCGCAGGAAAGAAAGCTGGAGCTGATCTGCCGCAAGCTGCGGCTGGAGCCCGGGGAGCGCTTTCTCGACGTTGGGTGTGGCTGGGGCAGCCTCGTCCTGCACGCGGCTGCACGGCACCACGTCCATGCCTGTGGCATCACTCTGAGCAGGGAACAGGCCAAGGCGGCGGAGCAGCGGATCGCGGACCAGGGACTCGGCGCGTGCTGCGAGGTCCGGCTGCAGGATTATCGGGACCTCGATCCGGCTGGGGAGATCTTCGACAAGATCGCCAGCGTCGGTATGTACGAACATGTGGGACTGTCGAATCTGCACGCGTATTTCGGGAAGGTGTACCGGCTGCTGAAGCCGGGCGGCGTTTTTCTCAACCATGGGATCGCGCGGTCTCCCGCTTCCATGCCTCGCGGGAGCGATTCGTTTATCGGCCGTTACGTTTTTCCGGACAGCGAGCTGGTGACGCTGACAGAGGCCATCACCGCCGCGGAGTCGGCGGGCTTTGAGGTGCGCGATGTGGAGAATCTCCGCGAGCACTACGAACTAACGCTGCGCTGCTGGGTGGAAGCCCTGACGCGAGCGAAGCCGATGTTGCTGGAGCACGTCCCGGAGGTGACGTACCGCATCTGGCTGCTGTACATGTCAGGATGCGCAGCGGCATTCCGCAGAGGCGACATCGGCGTCTACCAGGTTCTGCTGAGCCGCCCGGAAAAGGGCGACACCCGCCTGCCCCTGACGCGGCGGGACTGGTACGAGCCTACGCGCACGGACCAGGCCCCGGATGGCGCTTTGGGGGCATCCCGGAAAAGTGCTGTTGTATTAAACTGATTGCAGCGACAAGCCTTTCCGGCCTGGGGTCCCTGCGACCAGGTCCGCGAGCGGCGCGTCTAAGAAGTAAGAGGCTGCAACATCCCCGTTGGCTGGGCGGGCTCCGATAGCCGCAGCGAGTCGACTGCAGCCGGTTTGGCTTTCAACATCCCCGTCCAGATTGGGCAAGCCCCGAAACGGACTGAAGGCGGCGTATCGTGAGCGTTCTGGAAGAAGTTGACGTACCTGTATCTGCCGAGGCGTGTTCCCTCGACAACTATCTTGTCCTGCCGGACAACAGCATGGACGAGCGCATTGCGGCGGCGCGCCGCGCGCTGGGCAAGACCACCATCCTGCTGGGCCACCATTACCAGCGCGACGAAGTGATCCGTTTCGCCGACTTTACCGGCGACTCGTACAAGCTTTCCAAGGTTGCCGCGGAGACGGACGCGAACTACATCGTCTTTTGCGGCGTGCACTTCATGGCGGAGAGCGCCGACATTCTGGCGCACGAGGGCCAGCAGGTCATCCTGCCCGACCTGAATGCCGGCTGCTCCATGGCCGACATGGCCGAGATTGGCCAGGTGGAGGAATGCTGGGAGACGCTGCTGGACGCGGGCGTGAGCGAGGGCGAAATCCTGCCGCTCACCTACATGAATTCCTCGGCGGCGATCAAGGCATTCTGCGGCGAGCGCGGCGGGCTGGTCTGCACCTCATCGAATGCGCGCAGGGCTTTCGAATGGGCCTTTGCGCGGGCGCAGAAGATTCTGTTCCTGCCCGACCAGCACCTCGGCCGCAATACCGGCCACGCCATGGGGATTCCTCTGGACGAAATGACGGTCTACGATCCCTGGCAGAGCTTTGCCGGGATTGGGGGCGGCATCACGCGGGAGCGCCTGCGCGCCGCGAAGGTCATCCTCTGGAAAGGGCACTGCTCGGTGCATCAGCGCTTCCTGCCGGAGCATGTGGACAACGTGCGCGCGAAGTATCCTGGGATCCAGGTCATCGTTCATCCCGAGTGCCGGCTGGAGGTCTGCGAGAAGGCGGACGCGCTGGGATCGACGGAGCGGCTGATCAAAATTGTGAGAGAAGCGCCGCAGGGATCGAGCTTCGCCATCGGCACGGAGATTCATCTGGTGAACCGGCTGGCGAAGGAGTTTGCGCCGCTGGGCAAGAAGGTGGTCACCCTCGATGATGCCGGCTGCCTGTGCACCACGATGTACCGCATCAGCCCGCAGCATCTGGCGTGGGCGCTGGAGAATCTGGTGGAAGGCCGCGTGGTGAACCGCATCCAGGTGCGCGACGATGTGAAATACTGGGCGCGCGCAGCGCTCGATCGCATGCTGGAGATCCGCGCGTGAGAGGCGAGCTTCAACAGCCCGTCAGGGGCTCCTATGAAGACCTTTACGCTTGACGAAGCGCAGGCGTTGCTGCCGGTTCTGGAATCGCTGCTGAACCGCGCCATCGAAGCAAAACAGGCCGCCGGCGATTTGCAGGAACAGATGGCTGGACTGGTTCGCCGCATCTTTGCGAACGGCGGGATTCTGGTGGACATCGGAGCCGCGCAGAAGCGAAAACTGACGCTGGAGGCGCTGGTGCAGCGCGCCAGGGATGCGATGGAGGAAATCGACGCCATCGGCGTTCAGGTAAAGGACCTCGACACCGGCCTGCTGGATTTTCCGTGCCTGCTGGAGGGCGAGACTGTGCTGCTGTGCTGGAAACGCGGCGAGCCGCGCATCGACTTCTGGCATCGCGTTGAGGATGGATTTGCCGGCCGGCAGCCGATTGACGCGCGCTTTGGGCGAGCGGCACCCGGAAAATCGAACTGACTGATGCCAGCCACCAGCCTCCAGCGACCAGCCGCCGGCTACCGGCTGCTGTTATGACAACTGTCATATCGCTTTGCTGACAAAGCCCACTGGGGTTGGACGCGGTTTCGCGCGATTCTGTCTTTGCCGCTGAGGTGCAGTCCGCGGCAGGAGACAAGCGATGTCAGCAACCGCAGTGATTCCCTTAACCGGCCCGGCAGCGTGGCCCGTGCCCCTGTCCGAGACCCGCACCGTCGCCAGGCTGCATTCCGTTACGAAGCGCTACGGCGACGTCACCGCACTCGACAACTTTTCGCTCGAACTGCGCGCCGGGGAAGTGGTGGCGCTGCTGGGGCCGAACGGCGCCGGCAAAACCACAGCTGTGCGCCTGCTGCTGGGGCTGATTGCGCCTAACAGCGGCAGCGTCCGGGTGCTGGGCCGCGATCCGCGCGATGCCGACGCCAGAACGCGCATCGGCGCCATGCTGCAGGTGAGCCGCGTACCGGAGATGCTGCGCGTTCGCGAGCACATTGACCTGTTCCGCAGCTACTATCCCAGTCCGTTGCCGGCGGCGGAAGTCATCCGCGTCGCGAAACTCGACGGTATTACGGAGCAGATGTTCGGCAAGCTTTCCGGCGGACAGAAGCAGCGGACGCTCTTCGCGCTGGCCCTGTGCGGCAATCCCGACCTCATCTTCCTCGACGAGCCGACCGTGGGCATGGACATCGAATCGCGCCGCGCGATGTGGGATGAGGTGCGGGCGCTTTCCGCGGCGGGCAAGACGGTCCTGCTGACCACGCATTACCTGGAAGAGGCTGACATGCTGGCCAACCGCATCGTGGTCATCAACAAAGGCAAGCTCCTGTGCGAAGGAACACCGGCCGAGATCAAGCATCGCGTGTCGGGGCGGCGCATTCGCTGCATCACGCAGCTCGATCCGGAGTTCCTGCAGGCGCTGCCCTCCGTCTCCGACGTTCAGCAGGACAGGGAAGCGGTGGTGATTCTGGCTGAGCAGCCGGAGAAAGTGGTTCGCGAAATGCTGCTGCGCGATGAGACGCTGCACGGGCTGGAAGTTTCCGCGGCAGCGCTGGAGGACGCGTTCCTGGCTCTGACCCAGGAGCAGCCCGTAGCCGGTAGCCAGTAGCGAATACAGAGCAGGAACAGGAGAAGGAGAAACACCATGTCCACCAACGCAATTGCGGTTCCGGTATCGCGGGGACTCAGCCTCGGCTACTATGCGCAGATTTTTGGCAAGGAGACGAAGTACGAGTTTGTGCGCATGCTGCGCACGCGCGCGTTTTCGCTGGCGGTCATCGGGTTTCCGGTGATGTTTTATCTGCTGTTTGGAACTTCGAATCGCCACAACATGTTCGCTCGCTATCTGATACCGAGTTATAGCTGCATGGGCGTGGTGTCGGCGTGCCTGTTCGGCATCGGCGTCAGCATTGCGTTCGATCGTGCACAGGGCTGGCTGGAGGTAAAGCAGGCCAGCCCCATGCCGCGGCTGGCGTATCTTTTCGCGAAGATCATCGGCTGTGCCGCATTCGCGCTTCTCATTGTGGCCGCTCTCGTCGCACTGGGCCTCACGCTGGGCGGAGTAACGCTGACCGCCGGGGAGGGTCTGAAACTGGCGGGGGTCATCCTGGCGGGTTCGGTCCCGTTTACGGCCATGGGACTGCTGGTGGCTTTGCTGGTTCCACCGAATGCCGGACCGGGCGTCATTAACCTTATTTACCTGCCGATGTGCTTTGCTTCGGGCTTCTGGATGCCCATCGACTACCTGCCGCACTGGCTGCGGATCATGGCGCCCGCGCTGCCGACCTATCATCTGGCCCAGATCGCGCTGCACATCTTCGGATTTGCCCAGGCGGGCAGCATGTTGCTGCACTGGGAAGCGCTGGCTGGATTTACCCTGTTGATGACAGGCGCGGCGTGGTTCATCTTCACGCGCAGCGAGGCAAAGGCTTGAATTCGGACGATCCCAACGCGCGAACGATGTTCGAGGGTTGCGAACCCGGCAGTACTTTGACGCGGTCCCTGGTCGAGGAATTGCGGACGGCGGAAACGGGTTTGCGCGGAGGATTTGGCCGACTGGTCTGGCACCAGCGCAAGAAGCGGTTCTACGATTTCATCTGGCTGGTCTACACGGTTTTCTTCTTTATCCAGCCCCTCAATGAACACAGCTGGAATAAGTGGCTCCTGTTTGCCGCCGCCTATCTTTGCTTCCTGGGCCTTTATGTCGGGCTGGTGTACTCGAAGTCGCAGCGGAACCAATATCTTGTACTGGCCCTGATGGCAGCACTGGGGGCCGCTTACTTTCCCTGGAACGCAGGCGCCAGCGGCATGTTTATCTATGTCGCGGCGTTCATCCCCTTCGTCTCCGACTCCATTGCCATCTCCGTGGCCGTTTTCATTGGCTCCTGCGCCGCCCTGATGCTGGAGGGATGGCTTCTGCATATGAATCCGTGGAACTGGGCTTTCACGGCCTTCTTTGCCGTCGCGGTTGGATTCGGCAATCTGCTGGCGGCGCAGCGCATGCGGGCCAACAAGCGGCTGAATCTGGCGCACGAGGAGATTGCCCAGCTGGCCAAGCTGGCGGAACGGGAGCGCATCGCGCGCGATCTGCACGACGTGCTGGGGCACACGCTGTCGGTAGTGGTGCTCAAGTCCGAGCTGGCCGGCAAGCTGGTGGAAGGCGATCCGGCGCGGGCGCGAATAGAAATCGGCGAGGTGGAACAGATTGCGCGGAAGGCTCTGGGTGAAGTGCGGGAGGCGATCCGCGGTTATCGCGCGGAGGGACTGGCGGCCGAGATCGATCGCGCGCAGAAGACGCTGGATGCGGCGGGCGTGACGCTGGAGTGCGGCGCGAAGCCTCCGCAACTGGCGCCCGCGGAAGAAACGGTGCTTTCCCTGATTGTGCGCGAGGCGGTTACAAATATCGTTCGCCACGCGCAGGCCAGCCACTGCCGCCTGGAATTCGCAGCCAATGGCGGAGGTACCGCTCTGGTGGTGGAAGACGACGGGCGGGGCGGCATTCGCCAGGAGGGCAACGGGCTGCGCGGCATGCGCGAGCGCGTGGAATCGATAGGCGGCCATTTGCACATCGACAGCGCTCAGGGAACGAGGCTGCTGATCGAGATTCCCCCGCAGACAATCAGCAAGCCATGAAGAAAATTCAGGTGGTGGTGGCCGAGGACCAGGCTATGGTCCTGGGCGCTCTCGCAGCATTACTGGAGACAGAGCCGGATATCGCTGTGTGCGCGCGCGCCGCGAACGGCCGCGAGGCGCTGACGGCCGTGGGCAAACACAAGCCGGATGTTCTGGTAACGGACATCGAGATGCCCGAAATGACCGGGCTGACCCTGGCCGGTGAAGTGCGCGAGCGTTACCCGCAGACGCGCGTCGTGATCCTGACCACCTTTGCGAGGCCCGGGTATTTGCGCCGTGCGCTCGATGCCGGGGCCAAAGGGTATCTGCTGAAGGACCGGCCCTCGGCCGAGCTGGCGGACGCGGTCCGGCGTGTGAATCAGGGCCTGCGCGTGGTCGATCCCGACCTGGCGCTGGAAGCGTGGGACAGCGGCCCCGATCCGCTGACCGAGCGCGAGCGGCAGATCCTGTGGCGGGCCGGTGAAGGGAAGTCCAGCGGCGAAATCGCCGAGGAGCTGCATCTTTCCGAAGGCACGGTGAGGAACTACCTTTCCGAGGCCATCAGCAAGCTGGGCGCGTCGAACCGGGTGGAAGCCGCGCGGCTGGCGCGGGCCAAGGGGTGGCTCTGAAGTTACCTCAGTGGTCGTCCCAATGGGGAATTCCATCATCCCTCTTTCGATGAATGTTGGGGTGGTTACCCTGCGTGCTACAGTCGTGCATCGTTCGCGGTACTGCTGGCAAAAATTCGGAAACGCTCGGCTCTGCTCGCCAATTCCGACGCCCGGTTACCGTGCGAAAGATGAATGGTGGCTACGGCCGGCACAGATCGAGCAGTTGGCGAAGGAACGGCCACCGTCCTGGTGGTCGAGGACGACCGCGCGGTGCGGCTGCTGTTCACCAGGGTGCTGCAGAACGCAGGTTACGATGTGATCGCCTGTGAAAACGGCACAACGGGACTGGAAGCGGCGCGCACACAGATCGATAAGATCGACGCGATCGTTACCGATGCCCGGATGCCCGGCATGCAGGGGCCAAGGCTGATTGCGCGCATCCGCGCTCTGCGGCCCGCGATTCCGGCGATCCTGGTCAGCGGCAACATCGTCGAGGCGGAAAGCGACCGCGATACGGTTTTCCTCAGCAAGCCGGTCTCACCCGGCATGCTGACCCGCGAACTGCGGCGTCTGCTCGGCGCCAGAACGTAGCGCAAGCGCGGTTATCCTGACGCGCAGAACAGCCTGGCCTTGTATCCGTGAAAGTTCAATGGGGGTCTCCTGACAGGCTCGACGATGTCGGTCCGCTGTCTGGATTGGCCGGATTCATCGCCACGACTTCATAACTTCGCGGTTTTTGGTCGGAGCCCTGGGTCATGGTGAGAATTATTTCGTTTTTCCTGATTTTGAACTCACCTTCCTGGCCAATGGGCAGAATGGTGGCGTGTTTCAGGTTGAGCGGCCGGATTTCGTAGTCCATTTGGTCGGTTCGCAGCAGATACTGCGGGCACAGTTTTTCGTTCGAATTGATGTGCGTTACGCCAACGGATCCCCACAGAGCGCCTAAGCCCGCCAGGCCTGTCTCTTTCGCGCCGCAGGGCACGGCCTCCATTTTCTCCAGGATGCCTCTCTGGACGTCTTTCTTCTTGTCATGCGCACTCATCGGAATGGTCCAGATGAGGACCAGCAAAAGAACGAACGTACCCCTGCTCTTCATGACGCCTCCATTCCTGTAGAACTTTCAACCGAGCAGACGCTCTCATCCTGCCGGCCGTTAGTTGAACCAAACCATAAAATCCCGCAGAGCCGCGAAGGGGAAGGCCGTCGGGCTGGCCTTCCCACGCCGCAGTCCGTGATGGATTACTGGTTCGGGTTCGGCTTCGTAGTAGTGTGAGGGGTGGTCGCCGGATTCGCGGAAGTTCCTGTCGATGTTCCGGTCGTGCTGGTGCCGCTGCCGCTGCCGTTGTTGTAGTTGTACTGCTGTGCTCCCTGGACGAAGCTTTGCGGGTTGGCCATCAACTCGTCCCGCACGTCAGGATGAGCACTCAGATAAGCATCTAGCTCAGCGTGGTTTTGCACATAATCCTGGTTCTGGACGACGGAAGGATCTCTGGACAGGTCTTTCCGGATGTCCGGATGACTCCCAAGAAATCCCCTGAAGTCCGCCATGCGATCATCCATGCCACGATCGCGCAGGTTCGAATCGCGAGCGTAGAGGTCCGCCTGCTGCATGAAGGCTCTCGGGTCCTGCCTTAGCTGGTCGCGAACTCCCGGGTTGTCCCGGAGGTACGCCTGCAGGGGCGGATGGTTCTGCACAAATCCCGATTGTCACACAGGGACGGGTCTCTGCGAACCAGTTCGGAGATTTCGCGATGTCCATCCAGGAACCGGTCGAAACTCGCCAGGTTTGCGCGCGAGGCATCGCGGTCCTGGCCACCGGGATCACGATCGCCCATGTTCTGATCGCGGGCATAGAGATCCGCCTGCTGCATGAAGGCATTGGGATCCTGCCTTAACTGGTCGCGAACTCCCGGGTTGTCCTGGAAATAAGTCTGCAGAGCCGGATGGTTCCGCACAAAATCCCGATTGTCACACAGAGACGGATCTCTGCGAACCTCTTGGGCAATTTCGCGATGATCATCCAGGAATCGGTTGAAATTCGCCAGGTCCGCGCGCCGGGCATCCTGATCCTGGCCGCGATCCTGCCAGGCGGCGTCACGATCGCGCAGGTTCTTGTCGCGGGCGTAGAGATCCTCCAGTCTCATGAATGTGCCCGGTTGCTGGCTGATCTCCTGTTTGACGCTGGGGTGTTCCTGCAGATACGCGTTCAGCTCGGGATGGCTTTGCAGGAACTGCGGGTCGTCGATCAGGGAAGGCGTTCTGCGAAGTTGATCGGCAATTTCGCGATGGCTGTCCAGGAACCGATCGAATTGCGCCAGGTCCATGCGCGTGACGTCCGTTATTTCATCGCCTGGGATAGCCTGCCGCTGCTGGGTGGCCGCAGATTGCGGTTCTGGAGGGGTCGCAGCTTGCGCGTGGGTAGAACTCGGGAGCCACAACAACGTGAACGTCGCCGCACCGAGAACTAAAATTAGCGATTTTTGGGATCGTCGTAGCCTGTTGCCCATCTTGTTCTCCTCATCTTCGGGCGCTGGGATGTCTTGCGTATCTCCTGTTGGGGATGCGGTGCGCAGGCCATGATGTTGTTCAGCGGGCGCTCTGGAAAAACCACCCCCTTTTTGATTCATGGGTTTGCAAGGGGAAGGCAACAGCCGGAGGGAGCCCAAATCCTGGGGCGCGGGCCGCGTCTGGCGGAGACTTCCGGATGGCCGGCAACGCGGGCGAAAGAGTCGATTAGTATGTCCCCAAAGGAACCCGCCATGAACCAGGCCGAAATGATCGCCAAGTGGGACGAACACATCCGCTTTGAGTTTTCGTCACGCGACGTCTCTTCGACGATTGACACCATGGTCGAGGACGCCTATGTCAATCACGTTCCTGTGATGACGGGCGGATATGGGCACGCCGCCCTGCGGAGGTTTTATGGGGAAGACTTCATTCCGCTGATGCCGGCCGACACCTCCATCAAACTCATCTCCCGGACTCTCGGTCAGGATCAACTGGTCGACGAGATGATTTTTTCGTTCACCCATACGGAAGAGATGCCGTGGATGCTTCCCGGAGTTCCTCCTACGCATCGCCACGTCGACATTCCTCTCGTGGTGGTGGTGGGATTTCGCGACGGCAAGCTGGCGCATGAGCGCATCTACTGGGATCAGGCGTCGGTGCTCAAACAGATCGGCCTGCTCACGGACGCATCGCTGCCGGTATTCGGAGCGGAAACCGCGCAGAAGCTTCTGGATCCGTCGCTGCCCCCGGCGTGAGCCGGAAATGTGATTCTTGCGGAGCGGGGCGCGGACGCCGGCTCCGGCGAATTGCGCCAGGATGTAGAATCTTCAGTCTGCCTCTCAACTCTCAGCAGACCTGGGAAGAACCATGATCATTGGTGTTCCGAAGGAAGTGAAGGACCACGAGAGCCGTGTGGGCGTTACGCCTGCCGGCGTCAAAGCTCTGAGCGAAGCCGGCCACAAGGTGCTGGTGGAGACGCGCGCCGGCGACCTGTCCGCATTCACCGACGATGAGTATCAGTCCGCCGGGGCGGAGATCGTGGGCTCGGCGCACAATGTGTGGGGCAACGCCGACCTGATCGTCAAGGTCAAGGAGCCGGTTGAGAAGGAATACGTCTTCTTCCGCGACGGTCTTGTACTTTTCACGTATCTGCATCTCGCGCCGCTTCCCGTGCTCACTGAGAAACTGCTGCAGATGAAGGTCGTCGGGATTGCCTATGAGACCATCCGCGATCGCGCCGGATCGCTGCCCCTGCTGACGCCCATGTCGGAAGTGGCGGGACGCATGGCGGTGCAGGTGGGAGCATCGTATCTGGAAAAAGAGAGGGGCGGTCGTGGCGTTTTGCTGGGCGGCGTGCCGGGTGTGCCTCCGGCCAGCGTGTGCGTGATTGGCGGCGGCATTGTGGGCACGAACGCCGCGAAAATTGCCCTGGGCATGGGCGCGCGGGTGACGCTGGTGGACGTGAACCTGAACCGGCTGCGCGAGCTCGACGACATTTTCAACGGCAGGATCTTTACGCTGGCCTCGAATTCCTGGAACGTCGCGCGCGCCGTGCAGGAGGCCGATCTGGTGATTGGCGGCGTGCTGATTCCCGGCGCAGCCGCTCCGAAGATCGTCACGCGCGCCATGGTTGCGAAGATGAAGAAGGGCGCGGTCATCGTCGACGTCGCCATTGACCAGGGCGGCTGCGTGGAAACGGCCCATCCCACCACGCACAGCGATCCGGCCTATGAAGTCAACGGCGTGGTGCACTACTGCGTGACCAACATGCCGGCGGCGGTGCCGAATACCTCCACGCTGGCGCTGACCAACGCGACGTTCCCTTATGTTCTGCGCCTCGCGCGCGAGGGGGCAAAGCAGGCCATCCTTGAAGACGACGGCATTCGCGACGGCGTCAACACCTGGGAGGGAACGCTGACCTGCGAACCGGTTGCCGTCTCGCAGAAGAAGCCGTGGAAGCCGGTGCGCGAACTGCTGGCGTGAATCGCGACCAGTGCTCGCCCGGCTACTCCGTAATCCGCACCGGGTGCTCCAGCCGGAATGTCAGCAAGGTCTCCGCGGGCAAAAAGATTTCCCGGCTGCCGGTCATGGCGCTGCCCGCGGTTCCGGCGCCCGCACCCGCCAGCGCGCCGATCGCGGCGCCTTTACCGCCGCCCGCTAATCCGCCGATAATCGCGCCGAATACACCGCCTCCGCCGGCGAATGCCGCCGTCCGCTTGCCCTTTCCTTTCTCCACGCGCTCCATGGTGCTGGTGGCCACCGGATAGCTGCCCCAGTTGGTCCTCACCCGTTCCAGCCGCAACTCGAGCAGCGCTCCGCCTTCGAAGTGTCCCAGCGGCTTGGCGTCGATCACGGTTCCCTCCACGTGCGCACCGCGCGGAATCACCGTTTGCCCGTCAACCACGACGTCATCGGCGACGGTTGCGCCGAAGGACTGGCCCGGCTGGCTGATCTTCGAGCCCAGATCTTCATCGAGACGGACGCGCAGGCGCGCTTCCGCCGGAATCACGACGGTCGCCGGTGGCGGCGGCGTGGGCGGCGCGGACGATGACGCTGGCGGCGCAGTCTGGTCCGGAGGGGGAGGGGGCGGGATATTCGCCTGAGCTGGCTGCGCCTGCGAAGACGCGGGACTTGCTGTGGTGGAAGCGGCCTGGTTGTTCTTCTTCCCGCAGCCGCTCACAAGAATCGCGCCGGCAAGACTGAGCAGGACCAGCAAGGGCAGAATGCGTGTGGATTTCATACCGACAGACGATGCGGGTTTTCGCCGATGGGTTGGGTCCGGCGGGCTGCAACACTGCGCCCCGCGAATCCGTCTGAGAAAACAGCAGGTTAGGGCAGACTGCCGAGCCTATAATCATCCGTAATTCCGGGGTTTCGATTGGCCGATACCAGGCATCGACGGGGAACGCTGATCCTGCTGGGCGCAGCGGCTTTTGTGCTGCTGCTGCTCCTGTTCGCGCTCAACGCCTTCAACGTTCGCTCTCTCAACCCGCACACCACCGGGCAAATCTTCCTGCTCACCTCGCTCTCCGTACTGGTGTTTCTGCTCTTCGTCACGGTGCTGGTGTTGTTGCTGCGGAACCTGATCAAGTTGCTGGCCGAGCAGCGCAGTCAGGTGCTGGGAGCGCGGCTGCGGACGCGTATGTTCATCGGGGCGCTGCTGGTCTCCCTGGTCCCGGCGCTCTTCATGTTTTTGTTTAGCTTTTTGCTGATGAATCGTTCCATCGACAGGTGGTTCTCCGAGCCGGCTTCCGAGGTCCGCGACGACTCGACCAGGATCGCCATGGAGCTTTCGCATTACGCGTCGCTGAATGCACGCGCGGAAGCCGAGAGCATGGCGCGCTCGCCGCAGTTGTCGACGGCTTTGGGTTCGGGCGACCGCGACGCCATTCTGAATGAAATGCGGGAACACCAGATTACGCTGCAGGGGGGATTCGCCGTGCTGTATCGCGATTCGGCGCTGGTGGCCGCGTACCAGCTGCCGCAGGCGGGCGGGGCCGCGGAGGTGCATTCATGGCTGAATGACGACGATCAGCAGCAGATCGAGGCGGGCCAGCCCCTGGCGCCAGCGATCCTGAAAGCGGCGGAGCGGTCGGATGAGCCGATGCTGGTGGTGGGGGGATCGGAATACGCCCTGGGAGCGGCCAGCCTGCCCGGGGGCGGAGTGATTGTTGCCGCGTTGCCCATGCCGTCGGGGCTCAACACCATCATGACCAGCCTGAGCACGGGCGCCAGCCAGTACTGGGCGCTCTACAGCCAGCGGCGCATTATCCGCACGACCTACTTTCTGCTGCTGCTGATGCTGACGGCCCTGGTATTTTTTGCCAGCAGCTGGCTGGCGCTCAATGTGTCGCGGCAAATGACCGGCCCGCTGGAGGCGCTGGCCGACGCGACCGTGGAGATCGGCAAGGGCCACTACGGTCATCGCGTGACGGCGGAGGCGACCGCGGAAATGGCGGAGCTGGTGCGGTCGTTCAACCACATGGCCGCCGATCTGGAACAGAGCCGCCTGCTGGCCGAGACTTCGGCGCGCGAGCTCTCCGCTGCCAATCTGGCCATCGAAGCGCGGCGCAAGGAACTGGAGACCATCCTGGAGACGATTCCCTCGGGGGTGGTCACCCTCGACGCGGATCGTCGCATTGTGCTGGGGAATCGAGCCTTTACGGATCTGGTGCGGATCGAGGGCCAGCCGGACCTCGTCGGGGTTTCCCTGGATTCGCTTCTGCCGGTCGAATTCAATGAGGAGCTGATGCGCCTGGAACGGCGCGCCCGGCGCATGGGTGTGGCGTCGTCGGAGTTCGAACTGCGCACGGCGCGCGGGGTCGTCAATTTGTCGGTCACACTCGCCGCGCTCGATCCACCCAACCGGCGGAACCGCGGTTCGATTCTGGTTCTGGAAGACCTGTCGGAATTCCTGCATGCGCAGCGGCAAGCGGCGTGGAAAGAGGTCGCACAGCGCGTCGCGCATGAGATCAGAAACCCGCTGACGCCCATCACTCTTTCCGCGGAGCGCATCCGCCGCCACGTGGAACGCGGACTGCCCGAGTCGGCGGGGGTGATTCGCAAATGCTGCGACGTCATCCTGGGCTCGGTGGAATCGATGCGCACCCTGGTGGGCCAGTTTGCCGTGCTGGCGGAGTTTCCTGTGGCGCACCCGCACTCGTCCGATCTGAATGAAATTGTGGAGAGCGCGGTGCTGCTCTTCGAGGGGCGCATCCAGAGCATCCGCGTCGAGAAACATCTGGAACCGAGCCTGCCGCCGGTGATGGCCGATCCGGAGGCGTTGCGCCGCGCCATCGCCAACCTGATCGACAACGCGGCGGAGGCCATGCAGGACAGCCTGCTGCGCGTGCTTTCCGTCGAGACCGCAGCGGGGGAACGCCCGGGCATGGCGGAGATCATGGTGTCCGATACCGGTCCGGGCCTCACCGACGAGATG
The DNA here is from genome assembly GCA_030038115.1 of Acidobacteriaceae bacterium. Classification (GTDB taxonomy): domain Bacteria; phylum Acidobacteriota; class Terriglobia; order Terriglobales; family Acidobacteriaceae; genus Palsa-343. The sequence goes on from JASHPM010000507.1 coordinate 16,137, forward strand.
CGCGAGCGGCTGTTTCTTCCATGGTTCTCGACCCGCCAGCGCGGCACCGGCCTGGGACTGTCGATCGTCGCCAAGATCGTGCAGGACCACGGCGGTTCCATCCGCGCGGAAAACAATGTCCCCGCCGGGGCGCGCTTTATTATCGAACTGCCGCTGGCCGAAACCAACGGCGCGGAAAGCGCTCCAGCCGCGTCGCTGAGCAAGGCCATCTGAACTCCGGGAGCGAATGAATCACATCCTCATCGTGGACGATGAAGCGGAGATTCGCGAGTCTCTGGAAGAGATTCTGCGCGAGGAGGGCTACTCCGTCTCCAGCGCCGGCACGGCAGCCGAGGCTCTGGTCCTGGCGCGCGATCCGGTCTACGACGTGCTGCTGCTCGACATCTGGCTGCCCGACCGCGA
>JASHPM010000508.1 GCA_030038115.1 Acidobacteriaceae bacterium
GGCGGCGCTGGCGGCCAGGGCGGAGCCGGTGTCGAAGCCGTCGTTGTTCTTCCGCTTCTACGATCACGACGCGGTGTGAGGACAGAGTTCAGGGATTAGAGTTTAGGAACCTGGACTGCGGTACTGTGCAGGCATTCGCCACATTCCTGCCAGCAACTGTGATGTGGCTTGGCGTGCCCTTCGTGACAGTCTGGGGCTGGGTGCGCTCTATTAAGGCAGGAAAACCGACGAAACCCTAAACTCTAATCCCTAAACTCTCTTTCTTCAGCTGATGTACTCGCGGATGAACGAATCCTGGGAGTGGACCAGCTCCTTTGTCGTGCCGTCGAAGACGAGGCGGCCCTGGTGGAGCATGAGAAAGCTGGTGTTGGGATCGGTCTGGTGCGGAGGGAGCGCTTCCATCTGATTGGTGGCGCGATTGAAGCGGTGCATGGCAAGGACGAACGCATCCTGGATGCGGTGCGTGACGAGCAGCGAACTGGTGTGGGAGACGTCGCGCTGCTTCATAACCAGCTCAATGATGGTGGTGGAGGTGATGGGGTCGAGCCCGCCGGTGGGCGAGTCGTAGAGGATCAATTTGGGATTGGTGACGATGGCGCGAGCGATGGCGACGCGGCGGCGCATGCCTCCGGAGAGCTCCGAGGGAAATTTATTGAGAGTCCCCTCCAGATCGACGAAGCGGAGAGCCTCTTCGGCGCGGGCGGTGATTTCGTCATCGGGCAGATGCTCTTCGAGGAGCCGGTACCCGACATTGTCGCGCACGGTGAGCGAGTCGAAGAGCGCGCCTTCCTGAAAGACGGTACCGATGGCGCCGCGCAGCTCGAAGAGGTCCTGCTCGCGCATGGCGCTGATTTCCTGGCCGAAGACGAAGATGCGGCCGGAGTCCGGACGCAGCAGGCCGTTAGTGAGCTTGAGCAGCACGCTTTTGCCGACGCCGGCCGGTCCCATCAGGATGCGCATCTCGCCCTGGCGAACCTGGAAAGAGATGTTTTCGAGGACAGGCTTCCGTTCGAAGCCGATGGAGACGTCGTCGAAGACGACGACCGGTTCGACGGAGGAGTCGGAGCTTTGCGGCGGGGTTGCTCCGTTCGCGCCGACTTGAGTCATGGCCACCGGGTCACCGCCCGAAGATGCCGATGAGAACGCGGCTGATCATGAAATCGGTGGCGATGATGAGAATCGACGACCAGACGACGGCCTGGGTGGTGGAGCGGCCGACGCCCTGGGTACCGCCGCGGGTCTTCATTCCGTAGAAGCAGCCGATGGTGGCGATGATGAAACCGAAGAAAATGGGTTTGACGAGGCCCTGGAAAACGTCGGCGAACTCGAGTGACTGGTAGGAGGTGTGGAAGTACTGCGAGCCGTCCTGGCCGAGCATGAAGACGGAGACGTAGCCGCCGCCGCAGATACCCACCGCGTCGGAGATGATGACCAGGAAGAAGAGCATGACGATGGTGGCGACGATGCGGGGCATGACCAGCTTTTTAAGAGGGTCGGTGCCGAGAGCGCGCATAGCGTCAATCTGTTCGGTGACGATCATGGAGCCGAGCTCGCTGGCCATGCCGGAAGCGTTGCGTCCGGAGACCATGAGCGCGGTGACGACGGGGCCGATCTCCTTGATCATGGAGAAGCTGACGAGCTGGCCGGTGAAAGCGGCGGCGCCGAACTGGGCGAGAGTGGAGGCGGACTGCAGGGCAAGCACGCCGCCGAGAAAGAATCCGGTGAGGATGACAATGGGGAGCGAGCCGACGCCGATGATGTCGGCCTGGAGGAAGATGTCGTCGCGGTAGAAGGGGCGGCGGAAGAGGTCGCCGAGCGCGCGCGCGGAGAGGACGGCATACTCCTGAAGGGCGAGGACGCCTCGTTTGGCGGCGGCATCGATGGTCTCAAGGGCCATACAGGTTACAGGGTACAGGTTACAGGGTACAGGGTACAGAACAAGGGACAGGACAGGTCACAGGTGACAGGGCACAGGGCACAGGGAACCGGGAACCGGTGAGATTACAATCCGGGCGGGGGTGCAGAGATGAAGAGAGCGGCGTATTGGCTGATGGGGGCCGGTGTGCTTGCGGGCTTCGCGGGGCGGGCACAAACGATTCAGGTGGACAAGAATAATCGGACCATTGCGGTGACCGCGAATGACAAGGCTACGGCTGAGGCGAACATCGCGACGGTGACGGTGGGCTTTCAGATTTATGCGCCGGATGCGGCGACCGCGTACAGCCAGGGGGCGCAGCAGTCGAATGCGATTCTCGATGCGCTGAAAAAGGCCGGAGTGGCGGACAAGGCGGTGGAGAGCCAGGATCAGAAGCTGGCTTATACGGAGTTCCCGGAAAATGACAAAAGCACGCCCGATCAGCGCGCACAAAAGCAGTTCACTCTGTCGCAGAGCTGGACGGTGAAGGCAGCGGCGGCGGATGCAGCGAAGGTTTTGCATGTGGCCGTTGAAGCCGGGGCCAATGAGAGCGGGAATATTGAATGGGATCTGGCGGATCGCAATGGCTTGCAGGCACAGGCTGCGGAGAAGGCTCTGGTGCGGGCGCGCCAGGTGGCCACGCAGATGGCAGCGGGATTGAATGCGCATCTGGGGGCGCTGATTTATGCCAGCAATCAGACGCCGGTACAGCGGTTCGCGCCGCTGGAGGCAATAGCTGCCGAGCGGGTGGCGGTGGTGCCTGGGCCGCCGCCCCCAGCACCCCTGGCAATTCGACCGCAGCAGGTGGAGGAGGAAGCGACGGTGTTCGCGGTGTTCGCGATCGAGTGATGCTGCCTTAATCTCGGTTGCGCTTGCGAATCTCGATATTCAGGCGCTTGATTTTCTGGTTGAGCGTGGAGAGCGGGATGCGGAACTGCTCGGCGGCTTCGGTTTGATTGCCGTTGCAGCGCTCCAGCTTGTCGACGATGATGCGGCGCTCGATGTCTTCCATAATGTCGAAGAGCGAGGCGTCGGGGCTGTGTTCGAGCAGGCTGGAGGAGTAACTGGAGCCGGTAAGGTGTCCGGGGAGCAGGTCTGCGCCAATGGTTCCGCCGGAGGAGAGAACGACGCCGCGCTCGATGACGTTTTCGAGCTCCCGGACGTTGCCGGGCCACTCGTAATCGACCAGAGCGCGCATGGCTTCGGGAGTGAGGGAGCGGATGGAGAGTCCGTTTTCTTCAGAGTAGTACCTGAGAAAGTGCTGGGCGAGAGCGGGGATGTCTTCGCGACGGCTGCGCAGCGGCGGCAGCTCGATAGCGATGACGTTAAGGCGGTAAAACAGGTCTTCGCGGAAGCGGCCTTCGCGCACTGCCTGGCGCAGATCGACGTTGGTGGCGGCGATGATGCGGACGTCGACCTGGATTTCCTGCACGCCGCCGAGATGCATGAAGCGGCGGTCCTGCAGGACGCGCAGGATTTTCGATTGCGTGTCCAGGCCCATGGTCGCGATTTCGTCGAGGAAAAGCGTGCCGCCGTTGGCGACTTCGAAGAGGCCTTTTTTGGCAGCGATGGCCGAAGTGAACGCGCCTTTGACGTGGCCGAAGAGCGTCGATTCGAGGAGATCGGTGGGCATCGCGCCGGTGTTAACCGGGACGAAGGGCTTATCTTTGCGGGTGGAGTTGGCGTGGAGCGCCTTGGCGATGAGCTCCTTGCCGGTGCCGCTTTCGCCCTGGATGAGAACCGTGGAGCGGGTGGCGGCGACCTGCGCGACGAGGTCGAAGATGCGGAGCATAACTTCGCTCTTGCCGACGATGTTGGGGAAGTTGTAGCGCTGGCGGAAGGCGCGCTTGAGCTGGACGTTTTCTTCTTCGGCGCGATAGCGGGCGATGGCGGTGCGAATGTCGGCGAGGAGTTTTTCGTTGTCCCAGGGTTTCTGGACGAAGTTCTGCGCGCCGCCGCGGATGGCGTCGACGACGTTATCGACTGTGCCGAAAGCGGTGATCATGATGACGGGCAAATTGGCTTCGCGCTCGCGCAGAGTGGCGAGGATTTCGATCCCGTTACGGCCGGGCAGAGCGAGATCGAGCAGAACCAGATCGAAGGGCTGCTCGGCGATGCGCTCGAGGCCGAGCTCTCCATTCTCCACGCTTTCAACCGCGTAGCCTTCCATGGACAGAAGGGTCTCGAGCGATTCGCGAATCGCGGCTTCGTCGTCGACGATGAGTATTCGCGGAAGGGGATCCGAACCTGCAGCCTGGGAATTTGTCGGAACCGCGAGGGCGCCTTCAGACATGCGCGGCTTTCCTCAGCAACGGAAACTCAAGATAAAACGTAGTCCCTGATCCCACCTGACTCTCTACGTGGATTTTGCCCGAGTGCTCCTGAATGATGCCGTAGGTGACGGCGAGGCCGAGGCCTGTGCCGCGCGGCTGACCATCGCGGCGCGCGGCTTTGGTGGTGAAGAACGGATCGTAGATACGGCGCAGGTGCTCGGGGGCGATGCCGGATCCGCTGTCGGCGATAGAGATGCTCACGTGCCCGTTGACCTCGGTGGCGATGCGCAGCGTGCGCTGCTCGCCAGGGCGCGCTGCCGCTCCGGCCATAGCGTCTTTGGCGTTGAGGAAGAGGTTGAGGAAGACCTGCTGCAGCTTGCCGGCATTCCCCATGATGGCGGGCAGGTCGGGCATGAGGTTCGTCTCCACGCTGATCTGCGCTGTCCTGAACTGGTGATCGAGCAGCGTGAGGGTGTCGCGGATGATGACGTTGACGTCGGTCTCGCGGTATTCCGCGCCGCTGGTGCGGGAGAAGTTGAGCAGCCCGTTGACGATCTCCGACGCGCGGAAGGATTGCTGCGTGATCTTGTCGAGCAGGGGGCCGAGCTTCGCGTCGCCTTTGACCTGGCGGGCCAGCATCTGCGCATAAGAAGAGATGACAGCGAGAGGCGTGTTGACTTCGTGCGCGACGCCGGCGGCGAGCAGGCCGATCGAAGAGAGCTTTTCAGCCTGCGCGAGCTGGACCTCCATCTGGGTCTGGTCAGTGATGTCGTCGATGAGGATGATGCGGCCAACGGTACGGAAATCGCGGGAGATCAGAGGCGCGATGGCTATGTTGGCGATACGGCTCTCTTCCGCGCGGGTTTCGAGGCGGAATTTGTAGAGGTTGTGGACGCCGGGCTGGTCCTTGACGCGGCGGAATTCCTCGACCAGCTCGACAGGGAAAACCGATTCGAGGGGCTGGTGCAGGGCTTCCTTGCGGGCGAGGGCGAACATCACCTCCATCTGCGAATTCCAGCTCTCGATGCGCTCTTCCGGATCGATGGCAAGGATGCCGACGTTGATGGATTCGACGATGTTCTCGTTGAATTCCTTGAGGCGCTCGTACTCGATGATTTTTTCTTCGAGGCTGGCGTAGAGGGTCGCGTTCTGGAGCGCGATCCCGATGTAACCGGCGAGGGATTCGAGTAGCTCCATGTCTTCGCTGGAGAGGAAGTCGCCCCCCTGGCGGCGGCCGAGGCCGATGACGGCGATGGTGCGGTCTTTCACCTGAAAGTCGCGCGCCTGCCACTCGCGCGCGCCGGGAACGCCGACGCGACAGGGGAGGAAGTAGTTCATGTCGAGTACGGCGGCGGTGCGCTGCTCGTCCGGCGTGAGGTGAAGCGCCAGCTGAGGATTCTCGAGGAACAGATGCGTACCGGCGTTGGGCTCGTCGAAGTGGAGGAAGCCGAGGTTGAGGTTGCTCCAGGCGAGATTGTCGGGCAGGCCGTGTTGGGCGGCGAGGCGGTACTGGCCAGGCGCGTCCTGCAGGAAGACGGCGACGCGATCGACGAGCAGCGTGCGCGGGAGGCGATCGACAATGGCGTGGAGCAGGGCGTCGAGATTGGTGAAGGAGCTGAGGCCGCGGCCAAAGGCGATCAGTGTGGCGCGGTAATCGTAGCTTTGGCGGTCGAAGAGGCGGTCGACACGCATCTGAATTGATCGCTTGAGCGGTTCGAAGAGCAGCGCAGCAACGATGATGGCGGCGAAAAGTCCCCAGACCCCGAAGCTGCGCAAACGCGCCTGGGCGAGAGCGGCGGCGACGGCCAGCAGCGAGAAGTAAACGCCGACCAGGGCTGCCGTGGCCAGAGTGTAGGTGACGCCGCGCTTAAAGATGAGGTCGACGTCCATCATGCGGTAGCGCACGATGGCCCAGCTGAAGGTGAGCGGGAGAAAGACCATGCAGATGCCGGCGATTTTTGTGAGGGCATCGGGCATGGCGATGTCCGCCATGTAGGGGATGGCGGAGAGCAGGGTGAAGGGAGCGACCGCAAGCACAGTGCCACGCGCCAGCCACTTGAGCTGTTGTCGTTCCAGCGGCGCCTGTGCGCGTTGGTACTTGTGATAGAAAACCACCGCCGCCAGAACATAAAACAGAGCCTGATGTGCGACCGCGAGCTGATCGAGGCGGTGCGCCAGCAGCTCGGTTGCCGACCAGTATTCAATCGCCAGTACCTGCACCGCGATGATCAGCGTGGCCGGCAGATAGATCAGCGGAACCAGCCAGGGTCGCCGCTCACGGCGCTCGGGGGCAAAAGCCAACGCGAAGTGCAGAAACAGCGCCGGCTGCAGGGCGTTGGCGACAATCTTGCCCCAGTACACAATTTCGTCGAAGGTGTTCAGTTTGCCGGTACGCCAGAACGAATAGAGGACAAAAGAGACAAGGCAGAAGATGTAAAAGTGGGTGGAGTGGGGGGCGGTCCATCGCCGCAGCAGGACATAAAGCCCGATCCCGAGATAGACCAGGGCGATGAAACGGAAGCCCTGGTTGATGCTGCGGTCCTGCACATCGAGAACAACCGGGACGTCGGGTAGCCGGATGCCGTGGCGCTCGAGCGTGTAGTGGATCGTGTTATAGGAACCGGTGCGCCAAATCTCGCGGGCGAGGTCAGCACCAACCGGAGTCGGCTGGTCGTTGGCCGCAACGAGCAGATCGCCCGGTTTGACACCGGCCCGCTCGCCCGGGCTGTTCGCCGGCACCCGCTGTGCCTGCAATCCTCCCGGCGCTTCAATCCACCAGACGCCGTCGGTGGGCGACTGGTAACGATTTTCCTGGACAAGGTTGAAACCGGCGCACACCATCGCGGCGCCGGTGAACAGCGCCAGAAGCACAGCGACAATACGGGTTTGAAACGTCCGCTGCATGGTTGAGGTGCGGAGCTCCGAAGTAAACACCTCTGGGACTATTGTCTATGCCCCGGGGATGTGCAAACCGGATACGAATCGCCGGTAAGGTTGGTTGACAGCAACTTGGGTGCCACTTGGGATATCTCAATTCCGGTATTTCTGCGGTCCCACGTATGTAACTGAATGCGGTTTACATACGCTCAGACGTCGTGAGCAGTTTCGGTGGGGCGGAGGGCATGTTTCTCTGGAAAGTTGTTAGGGGATATGAAAAATCATATCGAGGAACAGCGTTGGAGCATGCCACTTTTTGCCACGTCCGTACTCAGCGATGGTGCTCTCCAGCTCGACGGCTCGTCGCCCAAATGATGCCACCAATGAAGATCACGACAAAGCTGCCAATCACGATAAAGACCACGTTTGTTCTCCTTGCTGGACCGGCATGAGAGACCGCTCCCGCCACAGAATACCTGATGACGGGTTTGCGTGCCTGGTGCCCGGATGCTCCACGCAGGCGATTGACGCGGTAGAGTGATTCCGGGGAATTTCAGATGACAAAATCGACCGCCGGCTGTGGATTTTCGTGCGCGTTTCTTCTGGGTTGTTGTGCGCTCGCGGGTCCGGTCCCGGCTCAGAGCGGGGCTCAGAACGGCACGAGTGCCGCCGCGGCGCCGAATGCGGGTGCCGGGAATCCGACGCTCTCCCAGGGTCTGAGTGCCCTGCATGCGAACCATGCGCGCCAGGCGCTCACCGATTTTCAGCAGGTGCTGCGGTCCGATCCGAACAACACGGCGGCGAACCTGCTGGCTTCCACGGCGGCGGTGGAGCTGTTTCAGGGCCAGCTCGCGGTCCAGTACGCGGAGAAGGCCCGGCAGCTCGATCCGCAGAACTGGAAGATTCACACCACCCTGGTCGCGGCGTATTCGGCCGCGGGGATGAAGCAGCAGCGCGACCACGAGCGAACCTTGCTGGAGCAGCTGCACAGGACGGGCGCACCGGACGCGCGCCAGGCGACGGGATTCCTGCTGGAGATGTTTCCGCTGGGTGCGTACCGCGTGGATGCCATCGAGTATTTCGAGCCGATGGGGAAGTTTCACACGTACTACCGCTTTTTAGTACGGCAGGCGGATGGGCATCGCGTATGGGAAGTCGACGTGCAGAGCGACGATTTCGATCAGAAGTCGTGGGCGGAGGCGCATGCGACGGAAGCGGCGGCAGGCGAACGGCAGTTCCAGATCACCGGGCGAGGGGGCGACAACCAGGCGGTGGACTACCGGATGTTTTCGGGGCGCCCCGACTACGACAACATCCGCGTGATGGTGGTGGAGATTCTGCGGTCGCGGTCGATTCCGGGCGCGTAGAGCGATGAGAGACATCACGGAGCAGATGAACACCTACCGCGAGTGTGCGCACAATCTCTGGAATGTCCATTTCTCCAGGGAAGAAAACATCGGTTGGGCCCTGGATTCCTGGGATGAGTTGCGACGACTGTTGTTTCAGTCGCTTGTCGCGGACCAACTTCTGTACGAGGAGGAAAACGAGGCTGAGCCAACGCCTCCACACCTCTTGCCTCCTCCTCTCCTGAAAGTGGTTCCCTGGGTAAGAACGATGATTCTGATCCCGACATTGAGTGGTCCCGGCGAGGCCACCTACTGGGGTCAGGAAAAGGATCTGTTCGTGGGTCCCGACGACATCGAGCTGGAATTCGTCGAGTATTTTGACTTTCATCAGGTCCCGATCAAGGACTTTCGTTACTTTCGCTGCAGGATTGTCCGCTTCCCAGGTCACCCCGAATACGTGGGACGGGACTCGCTGATTGATGCGCTGGATGGGCGAGTGTTTCACGATGAGGAAGGTGAGGCGGAATTACGACGGAAAGCTGAGGCGGGCCCATCAGCGAGCCAGAACCCGGCTGCTGAAATCTGATCACTCATAACTGAAAACTGCCTCTAGATTCCTTCGCCCATGCTCACCAGACCGGGGCCGGCCTGTTCGCTGTGGTATTGGTCGCGCTCTTCTTCCTCAACGGTGAAGGAGCGAACTTCGTCGAGGTCGCGGGTGGCCAGTTCAAGCTGACCGTCGAGGACGTCGACGCGCAGGCGCAGGCGCTTCACCTCTTCCGCGAGGGCGATGATGACGTGGGAGAGCGGGTCCTTGATCTGATTGGGGTCGGTGATGAGCACGCGTTCGCCGTTCTGGTAGACGATGTGCGCGGGGACCCCGACCACGGTGGAGTTGGGCGGCACATCGCGCAGCACGACGGAGCCGGCGCCGACGCGGGAGTTCTCGCCGATGCAGATGTTGCCCAGGATTTGCGCGTTGCTGCCGGCGAAGACGCCATTGCGGAGCGTCGGATGGCGTTTGCCGCGCTCGTGGCCGGTGCCGCCCAGGGTGACGCCCTGGTAGAGGGTGACGTCGTCGCCGACGACGGAGGTTTCTCCGATGACCACGCCCGCGCCGTGATCGATAAAGACGCGGTGGCCAAGGACTGCGCCGGGATGAATTTCGATTCCGGTGACCAGCCGCGCAAACTGCGAGAGCAGGCGTGCGATCAACCGGAGTTTCGCTCGCCACAGGAGTGAGGTAATGCGGTGCATCCAAACGGCGTGAAGGCCGGGATAGCAGAGCACCACCATCAACCGCGAGCCGGCCGCGGGGTCGCGGTCGAGCACCGAATTTATGTCTTCGCGGATGGTGGCGAACATGAAGACAGGGTACAGGGAGCAGGGTTGGGTGGCGATCAGCCCTTTTGGGAAGTCGCCCCCAAATCGTGTCAGGGTCTACGCTTTCACGGGCGCTTCGATGGGCTCGGTCTTGAGTTGCTGCGCTTCGTTGCGCAGGCTCTCGAAGAGCACCGACGAAATGTATCTCTCGCCGAAGTCCGGCAGAATCACGACCACCAGCTTGCCCGCATTTTCGCTTCGCCTGGCGACCTGAAGGGCGGCGTGCACGGCAGCGCCCGCCGAAATGCCGACGAGCAGGCCTTCTTCGAGGGGCAGGCGGCGTGCCATGGCAATAGCATCGTCGTTGGAGACCTGGATCACTTCGTCGATGAGCTTGGTGTCGAGCACTTTGGGGATGAAGCCCGCGCCGATTCCCTGAATTTTGTGCGGGCCCGGCTTGCCGCCGGAGAGGACAGGACTGTCGGTGGGCTCGACGGCGATGGCTTTGAAGGAGGGTTTCCGTGGCTTGATGTACTCGGAAACCCCGGTCAGGGTGCCGCCGGTGCCGATGCCGGACACGAGGATGTCGGCCCGGCCTTCGGTGTCGTTCCAGATTTCAGGACCG
>JASHPM010000004.1 GCA_030038115.1 Acidobacteriaceae bacterium
ACGGTTCGCTTCTGTCGTGAGACCGGCGACCGCAGGGAGGAAGCTCACGGTCCAGTTGCTCATGACCAGGCCCGCGAGAAAAGCGAGACCGATCTGCGCGGGTTCCCACATCCAACAGGCGCGCGCCACGCCCACCAGGGGCGCAGCCACGAGAACGAAGAGCAGCAAGGGCCGCAGACCGATCCTGCGCCCGAGCATGCCGACCGGCAATGTTCCCACCAGGGCGCCCAGCGTCAACGCGCCGTTCACGAGGCCGATGGCCCTCTCGTTGAAATGGAAATCCAGCAGGTACAGATTGAAGAGGAAAAAGTAGACTGAGAAGCCCGCGTCAAAGAAGAACGCGGCGGCAAAAAAGGTCCAAAAGCCTCGGCTCAGTTTCTTTTCACGGAACCAACCCGCGGGATGCCACCACAGGGAAGCAGCCGCCTTCGCGTCTGACTCGAGGAGGAAATCCATCAGCGCCCCTCGCGTACCAGTTCCTGCAGACGGTGGACCGCCCAGTCGATGCATTGATAGCGCATTTCGAAGACGTCGACGGCAAGCAGGCGATCGATTGCCGCGTATTGCGCTTTCAGCGATTCGGGCCAGCCAAACAGCACCTGGCGCATGTAATGGCGCGCCACATCCCTGCGCCAGGGCAGAAGCCGCGGGGGGCCCGCGCTATTCCGGTTGAGGAACACGACATAGTCCACATGCGCGCTTTCTCTGCGCGTGACGTGAGCCATAGTTGCCGTGGGCACCACGATCGACGGCTTGCCCTCGGCTCGAGGCGTGATCTCCAGGCCTCGGATCTCCGGAAACAGTTCCGCGGCCGAAGGCCGGAACCGCACCTGGTGACAATCGCCGATGACCATACGCTGGCTCCCGCCGTTCAACAGGAAGCTCGCATCGTCGGAGACATAGCCCCAACCGGCTCGCGCACACGCATACGACAGCGACGACTTGCCGGCGCCGGAATCCCCGCAGAGCAGGACTCCGCGGCCATCGAGCACAACGCAGCCTGCATGTACCGGAGTTACGTACTGGGTCGCGAAATGCCCGCCGGCGGCGCACTCCAGGAAAAATTGCCGAAGATAAGGCGGATAACGCAGAGCTGCGGTTGACACCAGCATTTGCGTCCGGTTTTGCGAAAAATCAGCAATCAAAAAGTTGTTTGCGTCGGCAACGGCCGTCAGCGCCGTGGGGAGATAGCGATAAACCGGCGCCGGCGGGCACTCGGTCGATTCACTTTCGACCACGTGGACCTCCACGACGATGGTTCTGGTATCGAAACGCTTCTCAAACATCGACCAAAGCTGCTCGTACTGCTCCAGGATGACGGACGAATTCGTGCGCACCTCGGCAGGAAATCCGAATGGATAAAACATGGCCCGCTTGTTCAGCTCGGGCAACTCGATCGGATGCCTGGTAAACTCGAGCGGCTGCAGCGTATCGCACGCAGCTTCGATCTCCTGGACGGTCATCATCCTTCTCTCTTCTTCCGCGGGCACAATCCTCCTGACCGTTCGTGCAACAAATGCCTCTGCTGTGCTCATGTCAGAACAGAAACTTCAGCGCGAACTGGACGACGCGTGGATTGGCCGCGGTCGCCGTAATCTTGCCGAAGGTTGGGCTTGCGACTGGGTTGACCAGGGTTGGGTCGGTGTAGCCGAGCGTGGTGTTTGGATTGGCAAACTGCGGCGTGTTGGTGAGGTTGAAGAACTCCGTCCGAAAATGCACACTGCTTGACTCGGTAAGGGGAAAGGCGCGCTCAACGGCTGCATCCACGTTGTGCTGCCCGGGGCCGCGCACGAAGCCCACGCCGCTGTTGCCGAAGTCCTGATCGGCCAGGCTTGTCCCGTTCGGCGCTTCGGGCGCGCGGGTGAATGCGTTGGGATCCAGATAGCCGTTGAGAACTCGCGAAAACAACGACCCATGCGTGAGCGGATCGCTGCCCGTCCGTTCCGCTCGCACCTCGCCGAGGAGGAGCCCGTATACCGATCCCGCATTGTCGTCGAAGACGCTGAGCGGGATTCCCGACTGGATCACGCCGATGCCCGAGAAGAGCCAGTTGGAAAGCACCTGCCGTGTCATTGCCGGTCCCAGCTGCATGCGGGGCGCCTGCCAGGTAAAGTTCGCCACCACACGCTGATCGCGATCGTCACCCGCGGGTCCATATGACGATTGGCGCAGATGATTCTGATCGTTAGTGGGCAGCTGCAACTCGAATACGTCGGTCCCAAATTCCCCGTACACTTCGTCGAGGTTTTTGGCCCAGGTGTAGCTGCCCTGCAGCTCCAGCCCGTGCTGCACGCGGCGGGTGATACTGGTCTGCAGCGCGTTGTAATTGGCGACAAAGACCGAATTCGTGAACAGCGAACCCTCGCCCACGCCCTGGATCGGAAGGCGCTGCGTAACGTTGTTGAGGGAGTTTGCCGTTTGCCCATTGACGGGATTCTGCGGACTTGCCAGCAGCGCCTGATCGAACTCCACCTGACCTGGCCGATGCGCGGATTGTGTTCCGACGTAGCCCACGTCCAGCAGATAACTGTGCCCCAGGGCGTACTGAACGTTCAGGTTGTATTCCTGGGTGCGCGCATCCTGTATGTACGGTTGGTCCCCTCGATAAACGGAGTCGAGGTCGGCGTGCGAGGCGTGAAAATGGGAAAGCCGGAGGGCGGCGGGATCAGCGGCACAAAGGGGCTTTGCAGCGTGGCCGCCCCATTGGGATCGCCGGAGATGAACTGCAGGGTCGAGAACGGCGGCTGCGTGATGGTCTGCTCGGCGAGGGTCGCGGAGTGCCGGTCGTAGTAAACGCCGTAACCGCCGCGCAGCACCAGCAC
>JASHPM010000509.1 GCA_030038115.1 Acidobacteriaceae bacterium
GTAGCCAGTAAAGGCAAAAACAGAAGCAAGAACAAAAGCAAGAACAAAAACGGAAGCAAGAACAAAAACAAGAGCAAGAGCAAAAGCAGGAGCAAGGACAGAAACTTAAAAAAGAGGGACGGGCAAGACTGGACGAGCGAGATCCGGAAGGCACGTGGAAATCTCAAGAGGCGAAGTGAGGCACGAAAGATTATGAATTGCGAATTGGCACAGGAAGACATTGTCCTGTCCGTTTATGGAGAGTTGGCGGACGACCGGGCGCACAGGCTGGAGCAGCATCTGGCGCAGTGCGCAAGCTGCCGGCAGGAGATGGAGGCGGTAGCGGCGCTGCAGAAGGCGATGTCGGCGCAGCCGCCGCTGGAACCGTCGCCGAGTTTGCTGGCCCGCGCGCGGCTACGGCTGGACGAAGCGCTGGACGCGATGCCCAGCGGGGGGTTTCTTCGCCGTGTGAGCCAGCGATTCCGACGCAGCGTGGGATGGCTGCAGGGCGCGCCGGTGATGGCCATGGTGCTGGTGCTGGCGGGAGTGGCGGGCGGGGGGTGGGGCGGTTATCGCGCAGGGCTGCGCGCGATTCGTGCGGATCAGCCGGCGCTGGCGCAGAACGGCGCATCCAGTGTGCCGGTGGTAGCCGATGTGGACGCGGCGGAAATTGGGGGGGTGAGCAACATCAACATCGAGCCGGGGACGGAGAATGTGGAAGTGCGTTTCGAGCGCATGATTCCGGAAACCGCCTTCGGCACGCTCGACGACCCGCAGATTCGCCAGCTTTTGCTGCTGGGCGCACGCAACCGCGCGAATCCGGTGGTGCACGACGATTCGGTGAATCTGCTGGCGCAGGAGTGCCGCAACGGCCACAGGTGCGACGGCGGGCCCATCCGCAACGCGCTGATGGTAGCGCTCCGTTACGACCGGGACGCGGGGGTGCGGCGCAAGGCGCTGGAGGGGCTGGAGTCGTACATTTCCATCGATACGCGGGTGCGGGACGCGGTTCTGGAGGCGGTGCTGCACGACCGCGATGCGAGCGTGCGGGCGGAGGCGATCGGACTGCTGGCGCCGGTCGAGGCGGATTCGGCGGTTCGCGACGTGCTGGAGACGGTGGCGAACCAGGACGACAATCCGCACATCCGGACGGTCTCGCGGCAGTTCCTGGAACAGGTTTCGCAAATACAATAGAGACACGGCGGCTGATACTTTCGTACTATGGAGAGCGTCAGCCGCCGGTTGACGTTGCGCATTACTCGTTCGTCAGACATTTGGGCAGATTCGAGGCGCGGAGTATGAGCAGTTTTTCGAGGCCAGTTGTGAAATTCCTCCCTGTTGCGGCGGTCGCCGCGTGTGTTCTTTCTTTACCGCACGTCTATGGGCAGCAGTGCCTGCTGGGGTCCGGCGGGACGGGGGCCGGGCTGGGGCAGCATGTGACGCTGCCGGTGGAAGACCCCGCGATGGTGAACCCCTCGCAGGGGTATCTGGGCGTGGGCCTGCGCGATGTGGATACGGAGCGGGCCGGGCAACTGAAGCTGAAAGAGGCGCGCGGGGTGGAAGTGACCACGGTGGATCATGACGCGCCGGCCTGCAAGGCGGGGATGAAGGTTCACGACGTGATCCTGGGGATGAACGGGCAGCCCATCGATGGTCAGGCGCAGCTGACGCGCATGCTGCACGACACGCCGGCGGGGCACACGGTGACGCTTCTGATCAGCCGGGATGGGCAGCAGCAGACGCTCTCCGTCCAGCTTGCGGACCGGGCCACGCTGGAAGCGGACGCATGGTCGCAACACATCCCGGTACCCGACCCGGACAGCGACGCGGCGCAGGCTGCGGGAACGGGAAACAGCTACGGCAACGGCATTTTTTCTTCTCTGACTTCGAACCCGTTCTACACGGGGCTGGACCTCGATATGCTGGGGCCGCAGCTGGCGAACTACTTTGGCGTACATGACGGCTCGGGCCTGCTGGTGAAACGAGTGGACGACAACAGCCCGGCGGCGGTGGCGGGGTTGCGGGCCGGCGACGTGATCACCAAGGTGAACGGGCAGGTGGTGGCCACGACGAACCAGTGGTTCCACACCATCCACGCGAACCGCGGCAAGCAGGTGCAGCTGACGGTGATTCGCGACAAGCACGAGGGCACGGTGAACATGGTGGCGGGGCGGCCGAAGAACAAGAGCTGAGAGAATCAGCTGGAAGCGGGAAGCAGGAAGCGGGAAGCGGGTAGCCTGGAGCGGGTAGCCTGGAGCTGGGAGCCCGGAGCTGGGAGCCTGGGGCGGGGACGCACGGATGGCGTGGTTCTGGTAGACTGCGCGCGTGCTTCGGTTCGCCGCAAACCTTCTGCTCTGCGCTTTGAGCTGCGGCGCGGCTGCCGCCCAGTTGCCGTCATTCCGGAGACCACCCATTCCCGATTACCGGGAAGCAACGTTCGCCGGCATGGCGGACTGCAAGGCCGACCCTTCTTTTCAATACTGCTCCCGGGGCGATGGGAAGTTGTACATCATTCTGGTCGATGGGCAACTGCGTGTGCTTCGCCCCGCATTCAGCAGCAAGCCAATCCTGACGCTGATCCAGGCTTTGGTGGCGCCGGAGAACCGCCCTTCCCTGGTCCTGCAGGACAGAAATGTTCTGGCGCACGTTATGCTCGATGGCGACGTTCAGGTTCACTTCCATGGGAGCGGGGTCGAGGTACGCGTGCTCGCGCAGTCCTCGAGGGGTGCGCGCTATATCGCTTCGCACTACAGCATGGCGGTGTCGCGCAGGGGGCCGTACGGTCACCGGACTCCCGGGCCCTATTAGAACCGGTCTCAGCCTACGAAAAGACCAGCCAAACGCCGCTGGCGCCCGTTCGCTGGCCGGCAACCGCTCTTTCATTCATCGATGTCGCGCCGGCTGGGGCGGTATGTTCAAATAAACAGAGAGATGGTCACGGCACGCAAAATGACGTTTTCCCGCCGGGTGAAAGCTGCTTCACGGAAGGTGCGTGAGATCGCGCTGGTGGGTCATGCGCTCGCGTCGACGCGGCACACGGTGATGGCGCAGATTGTGCCCATGCGGCGGTGCAATCTGTCGTGCGCGTACTGCAACGAGTACGACGATGTTTCGAAGCCGGTGCCGCTCAACGAGATGCTGCGGCGGATCGATCACCTGGCGCGGCTGGGGACGAGCATCATCACGATTTCGGGGGGGGAGCCCCTGCTGCACCCGGAGCTGGACCAGATTATCGCGCGGATTCGCCACCACGGGCGCATGGCGGGGATGATCACGAACGGGTATCTGCTGATGCCGGAGCGCATCCAGCGGCTGAATAAGGCGGGACTGGACCACCTGCAGATCTCGATCGACAACGTGCAGCCGGACGAGATTTCGAAAAAGAGCCTGAAGGTGCTGGACAAGAAGCTGGAATTCCTGGCGGAGCTCGCGGATTTCCACGTGAACATTAATTCGGTGGTCGGCGGGGGGATCAAGAACCCCGACGACGCGCTGACGATTGGGCGGCGGGCGCTGAGCCTGGGGTTCACGTCGACGATTGGGATCATTCACGACGGGGACGGGCAGCTGAAGCCGCTGGGGGATCACGAGCGCAAGGTGTGGCAAGAGATGCGGTCGTGGAAGAAGCGGAATTATTCGCGCTTCAACCATTTCCAGACGAACATCGCGAATGGGGAGCCGAATGACTGGCGGTGCCGGGCGGGGTCGCGGTTTCTCTACATTTGCGAGAACGGTCTGGTGCATTACTGTTCGCAACAGCGGGGGTATCCGGGGGTGCCGCTGGCGGATTATACGAAGGCCGATCTGAAGCGGGAGTTTTTGACGGAGAAAGGCTGCGCGCCGAACTGCACGGTGAGCTGCGTGCATCAGATTTCATTTATCGATTATTGGCGTGCGCCGCAGCGGCCGACGACGCCACCGGCTGCGAATGCCGAGGGGCTGGTGAAGATACAGCTGTAGGAGCCGGTAGCCGGTAGCGGGTAGCCGGTAGCCGGTGGCCTGTAGCTTTTAGCGGCACCCGGGCTACTTTTGCGTTACGGGCGCGACTACACAGACGTAGTCCAGCAACCCGGTTCCGGTGTTTTTGACGTTGTGACGGGTGGCGGGCGGAATATACGCAACAGCGGGCGCCACAAATGGGCGGTCCGGCTGGCCTTCAATGAGCGCGGCGCCCTGGCCGTGCAGGATGACGAGCGTTTCCTCGTGCTGACCGGTGGTGTACCAGCCGACGGTTGCGCCGGCCTGGAGACGAACCAGGCCGCTGCGCACCCCAGAGGTTTGAGGAGCTCCGGTTAACAGCTCCTGGTAGCCCTTCGAGGCGTCGAGGGGGATCACGAGGGGCTGCGGCTTAGCGGTCTGGGCGGAGGCCGCCGCATCCGCAAACACAAGGCCCGCAACAATGGCGCCTATTTGTAACCATGTGTGTGTCATTTTGTTCTCAGGGGCTGAAGCCCGGTTCATTTTGCACCCTGTTACGGCACGGCTGGAAGCCGTGCCTCTTCAAAAACAAGCATTTTCCCCGGACCTGATACAAAAGCGGCTGAGGCGCTACTGCACCACTCCGATGGTCTTCATCCACGTCGCGGCCAGGGCGGGCCAGTGGGTAACGGGTAATTCTGTGGGGCGGAGGCCGTAGCCGTGGCCGCCGTGTGTGTAGACGTGGAGTTCGGCGGGGACGCCGGCTTTCTTTAATTCGGTGAAGTACTGGATGACGTTCTCTACGTGGACGGTATCGTCCTCGGCCTGGACGAGGAAGGTGGGCGGCGTTGCGGAGGTGACGGGGATGTCGG
>JASHPM010000510.1 GCA_030038115.1 Acidobacteriaceae bacterium
CGTTGACAACGGTGCTAGCATCGCTAATTGGGTGGTTCCGGGCGTTTTGGACTGTTAAGAATCAGAGTGATCCGGATCACACCAGCACAGGCACGCACCTGCAAATATTGAGGCAAGGAGACGATTATTTATGGCGGTCAAGGTTGGAATCAACGGGTTTGGGCGCATTGGACGCAACGTACTGCGCGCGTCACTCGGGAATCCGAATATCGATTTCGTCGCTGTCAACGACCTCACCAGCCCCGCGACGCTGGCTCACCTGCTGAAGTACGACTCCATCCTCGGCAACCTGAAGAACGAGATCGAGGCGGGCGAGGATTTCATCTCCGTCGACGGCAAGAAGATCAGGGTTTTTGCAGAAAAGGATCCGGCGCTGCTGCCGTGGGAATCGGTGGGCGCGCAGGTGGTGCTGGAATCGACGGGGCGATTTACCGATGGCGCCAAGGCGAAGGCGCATCTGCGCGGGCCGGTGAAGAAGGTGATCATCTCGGCGCCGGCCACCAACGAGGATCTGACGGTGGTGCTGGGCGTGAACGAGAAGAAGTACGATCCCGCGAAGCACAACATCATCTCGAACGCGTCGTGCACGACCAACTGCCTGGCGCCGGTGGTGAAAGTGCTGGTGGAGAAGTTCGGGATCGTGTCGGGCATCATGACCACCATCCACAGCTACACGAATGACCAGGTGATCCTCGATTTCCCGCACAAGGATCTGCGGAGGGCGCGCGCAGCTGCATTGTCGATGATTCCTACGTCGACGGGCGCGGCCAAGGCGCTGAAGCTGGTCATCCCCGAGGTGGAAGGCAAGCTGGACGGGTTCGCAATCCGCGTGCCCACGCCAAACGTCTCGGTAGTGGATCTGACGTTCGTGGCGGAGAAGCCGATCACGAAGGACACCGTTAACGGGGCGCTGAAGGCGGCGTCCGAAGGCGAACTAAAGGGCATTCTGGGCTACGACACGAATGAGCTGGTGTCGAGCGACTTCAAGGGCGACGACCGCTCGTCGATCGTGGACGGGCCGCTGACCAAAGTCGTGGGTAACATGGCCAAGGTCATCAGCTGGTACGACAACGAGTGGGGCTACTCGTGCCGGGTCCGCGACCTGATCCTCTTCCTGGCAAAGAAGGGGCTGTAGCTCATCTCTGCAAACTGCGTTGGGGGCCGACCGGGCGCCCAACGCGCGGAGAATTCAATGCGTATGAATATTCCAGGCACATCACCGTATGAACCGGTGATCGGCTTTTCCCGCGCCGTGCGCGTGGGGCAGTCGGTCTACGTTTCGGGAACCGGCCCGGTTGGCGCCGATCTGGCCGACGCCACCACGCAGACACGGCACATCCTGGAAATTATTCGCGGGACGCTGGAGAAGGCCGGGGCGCGCCTCGAAGATGTGGTGAGGACGCGCATGTATCTGACCCACGTGGACGACTGGGAGGATGTGGGCCGGGCGCACGGCGAATTTTTTGGCACGATTCGGCCGGCAGCGACGATGGTGGTGGTCGCCCAACTGCTGCAACCCACGTGGCGTGTGGAGATTGAAGCGGACGCCGTGGTTAATTCAGCGCCGCACGAATAGGGGGGGAAAATGACGAGCGCAGTGGAGATTCAGGGAGGCACCATGGCGAAACTATCGATTCGGGATCTGGATCTGGCGCACAAGCATGTCTTCATGCGGGTGGATTTCAACGTGCCGCTCACTGAGGACGGCTCGGAGATCACCGACGACACGCGCATCAGGGAGACGCTGCCGACGATCGAGTATGCGCTGCGCCACAAGGCGAAGCTGATTCTGGCGTCGCACCTGGGGCGGCCGAAGGGCAAGGTGAATCTGAAATACAGCCTGCGGCCGGTGGTCGATCGGCTGCGCACGCTGCTGGATCAGCGGCTGGGCGAAAAAACCAATGTGGCGTTTGCGCCGGACTGCGTCGGCGATGTGGCGAAGGAGATGGCGCGGCAACTGGAGTCGGGGCAGGTGCTGCTGCTGGAGAATCTGCGCTTTCACGCCGAGGAGGAAGCGAACGATGCGGAGTTTGCCAGGAAGCTGGCGTCGCTGTGCCAGCTGTATGTGAACGACGCGTTCGGCTCGGCGCACCGGGCCCATGCTTCGACGGAGGGGATCACGCACTTCGTGAAACAGTCGGCGGCGGGGCTGCTGATGGAGAAGGAGCTGAACTACCTGGGCAAGGCTCTGGAAGCACCGACGCGGCCGTTTGTGGCGATTCTGGGTGGGGCGAAGGTCTCGGACAAGATTGAGGTGATCGACAACCTGCTGAGCAAGGTCGACGCGTTGCTGATCGGCGGGGGCATGGCCTATACGTTTCTGAAGGCGAAGGGGCAGGAGGTGGGCAAGTCTCTGCTGGAGGCGGACAAGATCGACGTGGCGAAGGAGGCGCTGGCAAAAGCTAAGGCGAAGGGTGTGCGGTTCCTGCTGCCGGTGGATCACCTGCTGGCCGACAAGTTTGCGGCGGATGCGGCGACAAAGATTTTCGAGGGCGACGGACCGTTCCCGGCGGAATGGATGGCTCTGGATATCGGGCCGAAGACGGTCGCGCTGTTCGAGAAGGAAGTGGGGGCAGCGGCGACGATCGTGTGGAACGGGCCGATGGGGGTGTTCGAAATGCCGGCCTTCGCCAAAGGGACAACGGCGATTGCCAGGGCGGTCGCGGCCAACAAAAGCGCGATTTCGATTATTGGCGGAGGGGATTCCGTTGCGGCGGTGAAGCAGGCGGGGGTCGCGGACCAGATCAGGCACATCTCGACGGGCGGCGGAGCGAGCCTGGAGTTTCTGGAAGGCAAGAAGCTGCCGGGGGTGGAGGCTTTGACGGAGAAGTAGCCGGCCGTTTGAATCAAAAGAGCGCGCAGATCCTTCCTGGATGGGGATCTGCGCTTTTTTGTGCGCGGCTTTCCCCTATTCGTAGGCAAGGGCGTCGATGGGGTCTTTGCTGGCGGCCTTAAAGGCGGGGTAGAGGGCGCCGAGGATCGATCCGACCAGGGCGATGATGGCACCGTAGATGCGCCATTCCATCGAGATGAGGAAGGGGAGGGTGGGGAACTTCGCCGCCATTCCGAACCGCAGCGCCTCGGTGGCGAGGACGCCGACAAGAATACCGGCAATGGCCACCATGGTGGCTTCCCGCAGAACCAGGTTGAGGACATAGACTTTCGAGGCGCCCAGCGACTTGAGGATGCCGATTTCCCGGGTGCGTTCCATGACCGCGGTGTACATGGACTGAAAAATGACGAGGAAGCCGACGATGACGGCGATGCTGATGACGACGCGAAGGGCGATGTTGAACCCCGGAAAATGTTCAGGAGTCATCATCGACATGTATTCCTGCATGGTCTGCACCTGATACTGCTGCAGGCCGGGCGCGGCGTGAATCTCCTGGGCGATCAGGTCCTGATGGTCAGAAGAGTCGCTGCGGATGTAGAAGAGGGAGGCGTTGTCAGGGGTGCCCAGCAGCGTGCCCAGGGTCCCGATGGGCACGAAGATGCGGCCACCTTTTCCATGCTCGACGATGCCGCAGACGCGGAAATCGTGGTTCAGGAGCCGAAGGGTTCCCCCCACCTGGCTGTGGGTGCTGCGAGCATACAGGTCGTCCACCAGAACGTCATCGGGACCCTGAAACGGGCCGCCCGCGACAAAGGCAAAGGGGCGCAGCGCTTCGTAGCTGGGATAGTCGATACCCCACACCGTCTGCAGGGCGTTTCCCATATTGAAATTGGCGATGACCGGCGCGGCGACGGCGACGTGAGGCAGTTTGGCGAGCACCTGAGCAACCCTGGCGGGCACAGGCGCGCCGCCGACGGCGCTCAGGAAGCTGGCGTTCGGCGGTCGAACGATAATATCGGCGCCGACACCGCCGGTCTGGTTGGCGGCACCCTGGACCTGGCCGATCATGATGGCCACGATGGACAGGATCATGATGACTTCGATGGCAACAGCAAGGACGCTGATGGCGGAGCGGACCGGGCGATACAGGATGTTACCGACGACGAGCTTGTTCATCTGGATGGATGGTACGAGACGCTGGGTCTTTTCACGAAGTAACAGAGTAACAAAGGGACAGGCCCCGTCCGGAAGGTCGACGTACAGTTAATTTGAAGGGTATTGTGCAGGGCGATATGACCCAAAGTACGGGCTTTATGACCCAAGCGTGGGATTTGCACAGAAAGTTACCTTGGTACCATCATCTTCGGACTACAAAAAGGTAACCAAATTCGTTATTTCCTTTGACGTTATTGCCATGCGGACTTATCTTGTAGTGGCGAATCCCCCAATTTAGCAAGGAAGGAAGCCTAAAGTGGGTCAGTTCGGCGACGAATTGCGGCGGGAACGGGAATCTCGGGGGGTCGCGCTGGAGACCATCAGCGCGAAGACCAAGGTAATCACACGTTACCTTACGGCGCTGGAAGACGAGAAGTTCGAACGACTGCCTGGTGGCATTCTGAGCAAGGGTATCGTGCGTGGATACGCCCGGACGGTGGGGCTGGATGAATCCGTTTGGGTAGAGCGCTTTGTTACTGCCAGCCGGGAACAAGGGCAAACCGACCCGGACTGGTCGGAGTTCGTTCAGAACGTGGGAAAAACGCGAGAACAGTCGAAGAGACGGGGAAATACGAGACTGCGCCGGACGGGCCTGGCGGTGCTGCTGGTGGTGCTGGTGGGATTTGGCTGGTTCGTCTGGCGGTACATGAGCGGACGCGTGATGGCGGATGAGGCGCAGCAGCATGCGGTGAGTTCGACGGCGACAACTGCTCCGAGCAGCAACGCAAGTCAGTAGGACAGTACTTCTGTGACCTGTCGCAGGCACGGGTTCCCTTCATAGCCTGCAAGTATGATCTCTCGAAAACCTGTTTGGCTGATGGCTATGGCGATCGCTTTGCCAACAACGGCCTGGTGCGCGCCGAAGGAGCATGTTGTGGCGCTGGGCGCGGCGCGGCGGGAACCGTATTCGGTCGCGAGCGATCCGGCAGGCGCGAAAAAGGATGAGATCGAGCTGAAGGTGCGGCCGCTGGTGGTGGACGGCAAGGTGAAGGAGTGGACCACGGGCGAGGCGCATGACGTAACGGATCGCAGCTTCGCGGTGCGGCGGGCAGTGCGGCTGAACGATGCTCTACCCACGGATCACGTGGATCGCTGGGTGTGGCAGCGGGGTCCATGGCTGCTGGTGGACCGGACGACGGGTAAGGTGACGGCGCTGCGGCTGCCGGACTTCGATCCGGCGGTTTCCGAAGCGGTGTGGTTTCGGGATTACGCGGCGTACTGCGGCGTGAATGCCAGCGGGAAGCAACTGTTTGCGGTGGTGGCGCAGGTGGAGGCGCGGCGGCCATTGCTGGCCAGGAAGCTGGGAGCATGGGATGCGGCGGATCATCCCAGCCCGGCGTGCGCGCAAGCGGTCTGGCAGCGCGAACCATTGCGGGTCAGCTTTCAGCCGACGGGAGCGGCGGCGGTGAGCTTCGACCTGACGGGCACATCGGCGGTCCTGGTGGAAGACGACGACAGCGACCAGTGAGGCAGCGGATTAGCTCAGAAGCGGTTAGCCGAAAGGCGGTCAGCGAAAAAGCGGTCAGCGTCAGCGGAAAAGCGGTCAACAGTCGGCAGTCAGCAGCCGGCGGTCAGCGGCCAGCGGCCAGCGGCCAGCGGGGGATCGGACGGCCAGCGATCGAAGGCGAGATGCGCGGCAAGTTTTCTTGCAGTAGTGAGAACCCGCGTGCCGCATTCTGTCGTTCCGCATCGCCGGCAAGAGGATTAGCATGGCTGCATGGAATCGCTGGACGAACTGCTGCGGAAGGCGGAGATCGCGCATGGGCATTTGTGCGCCGGCCAGGTGCTGGGTGTGCGCATGGCCATGCTGGGATGCCGGCGCCTGGGGATCGCGGAGCCGCGCGGGAGCGACCGCAAGCGGCTGGTGACCTATATTGAGATCGATCGCTGCGCGACGGACGCCATCGGCGTGGTAACGGGATGCCGGCTGGGCAAGCGGGCGCTGAAGTTTCGCGACTGGGGCAAGATGGCGGCAACGTTTGTCGACCTGGCCACGGGACGCGCGATCCGGATCGTCGCGCTGGAGTCGTCCAAGCAGCGGGCACGGGAGTTGTATCCGCAGATCGCCGACAAGAACCAGCAGCAGATGAAGGCGTATCGCGAGATGGGGGACGCGGAGCTGTTTGGAGAACAGTGGGTCGAGGTCGCACTGGGTCCCAAAGAGATGCCTGGGTACAAGGGCGAGCGCATTGCGTGCGACCAGTGCGGCGAGGGGATCAATTACGATCGCTACGTGGTGCGCGAAGATGAGACGCTGTGCATGGCGTGTGCGCATCCGGAGCGGCGATACTATCGGCCGGCGAAGGAGCCGGAGTCGCAGGAACAGAAAGTCTCGCAGCCGCGACGCGAGTACGCGTGAGCGAGTGGCGTCGCTCGGACCTGCGCACATTTACAATTGCAAAGCCGGTGCTGACCTGGTCCGGCGGAAGATGACTTCCGAGGAGTAGAACAATTCATGCTCAATCTGGAAGGCCGCGTGGCGGCTGTTTTTGGACTGGCGAATAAGCGCAGCATCGCCTGGGGCATTGCGCAGAAGCTGCACGAGTCGGGCGCTAAGCTGGCCATCAGCTACCAGAATGAGCGCATGAAGGCCGAGGCCGAAGGGCTGATTCTGGATTTACCGGGCGCGGAGCCGTTCCAGTGCGACGTATCGAACGACGCGGAGATCGAGCAGGTGTTCGGTCAGATTAAGGACCGCTATGGGAAGCTGGACGTGCTGGTGCACTGCATCGCGTTCGCGCCGCCGGAAGATCTGAAGAACGATTTTCTGCAGACCACGCGCAATGGCTTTCGCATTGCGCACGATGTCAGCGTCTATTCGCTGATCGCGCTGAGCCGGGGCGCTGCTCCGCTGATGACCGAGGGTGGTTCGATTATCACGCTGACGTATTTTGGCGCGGAGAAGGTGGTACCGCACTACAAGGTGATGGGCGTGGCAAAAGCTTCGCTGGAAGCGACGGTGCGGTACCTGGCATGGGATTTGGGAAAGCAAAATGTGCGCGTGAACGCGATTTCGGCGGGGCCGATCAAGACGCTGGCGGCGCGGGGAATCGGGTCACTGGGAGAGATGCTGAAGTATCACGCGGATCGGGCGCCGCTGCATCGCAACACGGAGCAGGAAGAAGTGGGCAAGACCGCGGTGTATCTGGCATCGGACCTCGCGAGCGGCGTGACCGGCGAGGTGATCTACGTGGACAGCGGCTACAACATCATGGGCTTCTGAGGCGGCGGCAGGGAAGGATTCCTGGCCGCCGCCCCTGTCTCGGGAATCGCCTCATACAGCGGCTTGCCCTGAAGGCGTGAGGTGCAGGGCGGGCGTCTTGTTGTGTTATTCGGACCGCAGGGCCTGCATGGGATCGACGGAAGCCGCGCGGCGCGCGGGCAGGTACGCCGCCAGCGCGGCAATCGCGCAGAGAAAGAGGACTGCACCGAGATAGATCAGCGGGTCGGCTGCGCTGCCGCCCGCCAGCGTTACCCCCTTTCCCATGGCCGAGTTGCTGAACGATACCGACGCGATGCCTCGCGCCGCGGCGAGGGCGAGCACGATGCCGACCGCGAGGCCGATTGCGGCCAGATTCAAGCCCTGGCGCACGACCATCCCCAGAACGCTGGCGGGTCGAGCGCCCAACGCCATGCGAATGCCAATCTCCTGGGTCCGCTGCGCCACCGACCACGCCATCACGCTGTACAAGCCGACTCCGGCCAGGAGCACGGCGAGCGCGCCCAGTACCGCGAGCAAGGTCGCCGCCACTCTTTGTGGATAGAGGGATGCGCCGATGAATTCCCTGAGTGGAGTGGGATCAAAGACGGTGACGTTGGGATCGATCCTGCGCACCGCGGCACGGAGTGCCGGCAGGGCTGTGATGGGGTCGCCGTGGACGCGCACATAGAATGCGAGGTTCATATCCGCGCGGTATACCTGGCGGAACGGCACGTAGAAATACGGGACGGGCGCTTCGCCGAGATAGTGGTACTTGCTGTCTTGTGCGACGCCAACGATGCGAAACCAGGCGCCCCAGCCGTGGACCCGGTGGCCGATGGGGTTCTGCCCGCCGAGGAATCGCTTTACAAATGTCTCGTTCACGATCATGACCAGCGGAGAGCTATCCTTCTCGTCGTCGTGGCCGGTGAAGTCGCGCCCGGCGACGAGCGGGATGTGCATGAGAGCGAGATAGCCGGGCGAGATGACGTTGCGGAAAACCTTCATGTTCTCGCCGGCACTGGGCACGTAGCCTTCGATGCGCAGGTCTTCCCACCAGCTCGGCTCAAATCCCAGCGGCACGCCGTCAGACCAGGCCGTATTCGTCACTCCCGGGACGGATTCCATCTCCTGGCCGAGGCGGCGGCAGAATTCCTTTCG
>JASHPM010000511.1 GCA_030038115.1 Acidobacteriaceae bacterium
CTTCGATCCAGTCGGCGTGTTCCTCGAGGAAGTGCGCCAGTTCTGGCGATTCATGCGCCCGCGCCAGATCGGCCGCGCAGATGAGCCCGGAAATAACCGCCGCCAGCGTCGACGGCGAATAGCCCGCCGCCTCCTCCCATCGTTCCTGCTGCGTAACCGGCGCGTAGCGTACCAGAAATCCGGCCGCGCGCTCCACAAATGGAAAGACGGGGAAAACGCCCAGCGCATCAAGCTTCCAAAGGCGCCACGCCAGGATGATGGGAAAAGCCACTTCATCCAGCTGGATGCCGGTCCAGTATGGATCTCCGTTCACCCAGAAATTCTGCGAGAAACCGCCGTCCGGATTCTGCGTGCACGCCAGATAAACCAGCGCGCGCAATGCCGTCTCCAGGCGGCCGCAGGCCATCAGCGCCGTCGCCGTCTGCACCATATCGCGCGTCCACACCAGGTGGTAGCCGCCCAGATCGTCGTCGCCCTTCGCATAGCCCCACGGGATCGACGCGGACGCAATGAACGCGCCGCCAAATGTCTTGTCCTCGTGCGTCAGCACCACATTATGGCTGATCTGCAGCAGTCGTCCGCAGTCTCCCGAATGATGCGCCCACTCGCGCGGTGTCGCGGCGCGATGCCATTGTTCGATGAAGCGCGACAGGTGTTCCTCAAACGGCACCGCCAGCGATCCTGCCGCTGCGGCCAGTGCCGCGTGATGCCCCTCGCCGAATCCAATCGCCAGCGTGAACTCCCGCGTGTTCGTCTGCGGAATTTCTCCCATCACCGCGATATTGCCGTCCAGCGCCGACCCGAATTCCCAGTCCATTTTGAAGTTCTGCTTCAGATCCTGCCATCCGTCGCTCGCCCCCACATACCCGCAGCTGGCGCGGCTGAAACTGCAGTCCGCCGTCATCGCCAGCGACATTTTTTCCTTCCACGCAATCACCACCCGTTTGCCGGCCACGTCCGCAATGCGCGCGGAGTTGCCCATCCCTCCGCCCTCCAGGTGCGGCGCCAGCAGCGCATACACATGCAGCCGCCCCAGAAGATCTTCGTCCCCCTCCAGCCGCACGTGAATCAGCACTACCGGGCAATGCGGATCGCTGATCATCTGGCGCACCAGCGTGTAGCGCCCATCGCGATCGCGATTGCGCACACGAACCGCCAGCGCGTCGGAGTCGATGTATTCGAACTCGTGGATCAGATCGCGACGCTCCTCGTGGAAGAATGTCTCCCCGTCGGTGATGAGGAACTGCATGTCGCGAATCTGCGGACGATCGATGGTAGTGCAGTAAATCTCGTTGAGGATGCCGTGCGAGACGGTAAACCAGACCTTGCTGGAAACCGCGTAGGCGGTGCTCACGGTGTCCTTGGCGCTCGATGTCCAGCGCGGTTCGAGGCCGGGGGCGCCGAATGCAAGACCCTGGCCGTCGAGCCATCTGTATCGTTGAGCGGAGTCGGTCATTCCCTCAGCCATTCTCTCTGAAATTGTGGGTTCGTGCGTTACCGGCGGGTGAATCGGAAAGGTTCTCTGATCACAGGATTTCTGTGTTTCCGCAGAGTGGTCCTGGACGGATTCCCCGCCTCACATCACCTGCGACATCGCATTCGGATCCGGATGGAACTGCACCTCGCTCATCGCGTGCCCGATCTCGTGGTTCTTCATGAACTGCTCCCACACAAATCCGGTGCGCAGATTTTCCGCCATCAGCATCGTAATCCCCTGATCGATACCGAGAATATCCGGTGCGAACCAGTTGGCCTTCGGCTGGAAGGCGTCGACGAATCCGTAGCGCGTATACACCCTGTCGTTGAACTGCTCTTTCATGCTCACCAGCACGTGTGAGCACTCGGCCGGCAGGAAAATCAGCGATCCGCCCGTGGCGCAGGGCACCAGCGTGCCGTCCAGCGGCCCCATGGCCGGCGGCCCTCCCCACACCCGATAACCCTCGCGCGAATCCGACGCGGTAATGCCCCACAGATTCTGATCGAACCAGGGAAACCTGCGGCTTTCGGTCAGGCACCACAGCTGGTGAGCCCGCGTGGCGGCCTGGGAATTGGTGAAGTAGTTGGCATGAAGATCGGAAACATTGCGGAAATCGCACCATGCGTGCGCGTACTGGTGAATAAAGAGCGGAGCCACGCCGCTGATGTAATCGAGTCCGCCGAACTGCACCACCGGCCGCTGCAGATCGTTCCAGTTGGTTGCGGCAATGGGATGCGTGGGCGAGCCGATGGCCAGCAGATACATGGTCAGCAGCTCGGAATAGATGTCCCAGCGATGCTTCAGAAAGCCCTGATCGGGCAACCAGCCCATGGAAAGCGTCTGTCCGCCGTTCAGCATCCACTCCCAGTCCACGCGCCGGTAAAAGGTCGTTGCCAAACCCTCAATGCGTGGGTTGCCCGCGAAATACTGCCGGCAGGTGAGCACGCCGCAGAGCAGCAGCGCCGTGTCGATTGACGAGAGCTCGCTGCCGAACATGCGCTGCCCGCTCTCCATGTCAACGAAGTGGTACAGAAAGCCGTGTTCGTGGGGGCAGTCTTCCAGCAGAAACGCCAGTGTCTTCTCCACACGCTGCTCGCAGTCGTAAGCCTGGAGATAGTCGCGTTTGTGTGCGATGCAGAGCGCCGTGAGCCCAAACCCGGTAGCCGCGATGCTGGAAACGCGGCTTGTAGACAACCCCGCGGCCGGCGCGCGATCCCGCACCATGCCGGTGCGCGGGCTGGCTTCGTTATAGAAAAAGTCGCTGGCTCGCCCTTCCAGATCGTCCAGCAGCGTCTCCGCAGCCTTGGTGATCTGCGTAAGCGGGCGATTGATGAAAACGCCCGGAGGGTGCGGATATTGCTGAGCCGCCTGCGACTCCGGCTTCGGTTCCTGTCCTGGTTTGACTTTAGGCGGCTGGGCCTGGTTCTGGGCGATGCCCAGCGCGGGCGCGCCCAGGGCCAGCGCGCCAGCGGCCCCCGCGCGCTTCAACAGCTCTCTTCGGGTTATGGAGGATGGAGCCAACGCTGGTCGGTTCTTCACTTCGTCGTTTTCAACACAATCGGCGCCATCAGAAGGCAGACGCCAATTCTGAACATGCCCCTGGCCCGGCAACGATTCTTCTCCCAATTTAACGGAGCGGCAACCGGAAAAGGCAATCCCACCGGTAGTGGGATTCAGCTCTGCCGGGTCAGTATGCCTTGCACCCTGCACCCCGCCTCGCGCATCCAGTATGATCGGAGGCGCAGAAGGCGCGGGCCTCCCCTGGTCCCGGAAACGCGAGCCCGCACAACCCCCTCGGACATTCAACCTTCACATTTCGCAAGGAGGAATCCTTTGGCATTCGAAGTTCCACCTCTTCCGTATGATTATTCGGCGCTCGAGCCCAACATCGACACCGAGACGATGCATCTGCACCACGACAAGCATCACCAGACTTACGTGACCAATCTCAACGGCGCCATTGAGAAGCACCCCGAACTCGGCAAGCACTCTGCCGAAGACCTGCTCCGCAACCTGAACAGCATGCCGGAGGATGTTCGCACCACCGTACGCAACAATGGTGGCGGCCATGTGAACCACAGCATGTTCTGGACCATCATGAAGCCCAATGGCGGCGGCCCGCCGGCCGGCGCGATCGCCGAGCAAATCAAGAAGGACTTCGGCAGCTTCGATGACTTCAAAAAGCAGTTCAACGAAACCACCGCAAAGCAGTTCGGCTCCGGCTGGGGCTGGCTCATCTGGGACGGCAAGCTGAAGATCGTCACCACTGCCAATCAGGACAGCCCGCTGTCGCAGGGCCATTTCCCCATCCTCGGTAACGATGTCTGGGAGCACGCGTACTACCTGAAGTACCAGAATCGCCGCCCAGAATACCTGGCTGCCTGGTGGAACACCGTCAACTGGGACGCGATCAACAAACGCTTCGAGCAGGCGAAGAAGTAGCTGCGACGAGGAAAGAAACGGCCAGAACGGCCGGCCGTTTCTTTTCCGGCCGAATGGCACGTTGGCCTGCGGCTCGTCGCGAGTCCTTCTCCGGAAAAGCGTGTCTAATGGTGCAGGAAGGTCTCTCGAACCATGCGTTTGCCTTTACTTTCTGTCCTGGCTCCCTTCGTTTTCGCGGGAGCCCTTTTCGCGCAGGCCCCGGCATTGCCCGCGGGCCAGGCTCACTTCACCCTCGTCCAGGCGAATGACGGAAAAACCGTCGGCTCCGCCGATTGCTCTGTCGCCGCGGCTCCGAATGGCTATCAGGTTGAATCCCACGGCGACCTGAAGATGCCGAAGTTCACCTACTCCTTCACCAACAGCAACCGGCTCGACAGCCAGCTGAACATGGTCCACGACCAGCTCAGCGGCACCGTCAACGGCGCTCAGGTCACCTTCGACATGAAATCCGATCCCTCCGGGCGCCAGTTCCAGATCAGCATCGCTGCCAGCGGCAAGAACACCACCAACAACTTCGATCGTCATCAGCACACGGTCCTGCTGCCGGACCTCGACCCGGCGGCCTACACCGAGATGGTGCACTTTGCGATCGAGCACCCCGCAACGGCGTGGATCGCAGTTCCCAAGCAGACCGGCCTGCTGGTGCCAGCCGAGTACACCGCTAAGCCAGACGTGCATGCCGCATTTCACGGGCAACCAGTCGACGCGCACCATACCAGCGTGATCGTGAGCGACCAGAACGGCATCTCGGTGGAGCTGTATTACACGAGCGAAGGCGCTCTGCTCGAAGCCGATCTGCCCGAGCAGAATTTCTACGTCATCCGCGACGACTTCAAGCTGCAGAACCGCCCGCACTATGAGCCACCGCATGGCGCCGCTCCGCCGCCCAACGGTCAGCCGCCGCAGTACTCAGTCCCGCAGGGTGGGCCATCGCCTCAGGTGCAGCCAATGGCTCTGCTTCAGGGAACCTGAGCGATCTCGCGCTCAGGTCGCGACGGTGATAACGACCTTTCCTCGGGCGTGTCCCGCTTCGAGATACCGGACCGCCTCCGCGGTCTGATCCAGCCCATAGCACCGGTCGATCACCGGGGTCAGCTTTCCGCCGCTCGACATCTCCGCCAGTGTGCGCAGGTCAGCCCGGCGGCGCTTCATCATAAATGCCATCACTTTCTGGCTCCGGAACGGTGCTTCCAACAATTGTCGCAGCATCCCTGCCAGAATCGTCATTGTCCCGGCTGAGGGTCCCCCAACCACAACACAGATTCCCTTCGGCTCGAGCACTCGCCGGATTTCCGCCGGCGAATGGTTCATATTGCAGTCCAGAATCACGTCGTACTTCTGCCCGTCTTCTGCGAAGTCCTTCTGTGTGTAATCGATCGCCCGGTCCGCTCCGATCGACCGCACCAGCTCCAGATTCTTCGTGCTGCACACGCCCGTCACTTCCGCACCCAGAGCTTTCGCGATCTGCACTGCAAATGTCCCCACGCCCCCGGCAGCCCCGTTGATCAGCACCTTTTGCCCCGCCTGAAGATGCCCCTTATCGCGCAGACCCTGCAACGCACTCGATCCCGCAATCGGTAACGCCGCCGCCTGCTCAAAGCTGACACCATCCGGCTTCAGGGCCACCGCCGACTCGGGAGCGCACGCATACTCTGCCGCCGTTCCTTTGCCTCCGCCAAAAACCACGTCTCCCGTTTTGAACTGTGTTACGCTCCGGCCCACTGCCTCCACTTCACCGGCAGCGTCTGCCCCAACACCTTTTCGCCTGCCCACCCCCGCGATCAGCCGGAGGAACCGCGGCTCTCCCTCCATAAAGTGCCAGTCCAGCGGATTCAGTCCTGCTGCCCGCACCCGGATCAGCACTTCGTTGTCCTTCGGGACCGGCTTTTCAATGTCTTCGCATCGCAAAACATCCGCAGAGCCGAAGTCGTAGTGGACGATCGCCTTCATGCGCGCTCTCGCTTTCTCGGAATGTCGGCAGCATACGCCGGCGGCGGGCATCCGACAGTGCTGACGATCACCGGAAGCCGGCCCTCGGCTCCGCCGGGTCCCCAAAGGCGCTACGCCTGTCCTGCAAACGCCGTGAGCAAGTTGGTCACCAGCCGCACCGCGCGCGGAACTGCCTGGCGCAGCGGCCCGGAAATCTCTTCGCCGTAGCCGAAACGCCCGGCTCCCACGGTCAGCGCAAACGCACGCGCCGGAACGTGCCCACATAGCGACTGCGCCATCGCCAGTAACGCCGGCGGATCGAGTCGATGGGTTTCGTGCCGGTCATCTTCGGCACTCACCGGCAACACCCGGATGGCTCCCGGCTCGTCCGCCGCGTTCGCGTCAACAAAAATGACCAGCTCGGTCGCCGCCAGATCGGCGGCCATCTCCGGCGTGAATTGCTGCGCAGCGACGATCCGCAGACGCGAGGCGGGGAAGAGTTGCTCTGCCGCTTCGGCGATCCGCAGACCAATTCCATCGTCCTGCCGCAGTGAATTTCCGCATGCCAGCAGCAGCGCCGGATGGTGCAGCCCATCGGACTTTGCCGCGCTTCTCATGCCGCCTGCCGCTCTACCCTGTAATCTGTGACCCGCAACCCGTAACCTCGTTCAGTTCCTTCGCACTTCTCGAATCAAAGAACCATCCGGCGCGCGCAGCTCAATCGCCAGCGGCATGCGTCCCAGCGCATGCGTGGAGCAGCTCAGGCACGGATCGAAGGTGCGCACCACGGCCTCCACGCGATTCAGCAATCCCTCCGCGATGTTCTCGCCCTGCACATAGTGCCGCGCCGTCTGCAGAATGCCGCGGTTCATCGCTGCGTTGTTGTGTCCGGTCGCGATCACCAGGTTCGCCCACGTAATCAGGCCGTTCTCGTCCACCTTGTAGTGATGAATCAATGTCCCGCGCGGTGCTTCCGCGACCCCGACGCCCTCGAGGCTGTTCACCGACGCGGTGGCGCGGACGTGCTTGTCGAGGATGGCCTTGTTGGCCAGCAGCGATTCGATCTTCTCCGCCGCGTGCAGCATCTCGATCAGCCGCGCGTAGTGGTAATGGAACGAACTAAGCAGCGGCCGGGGCGACATCGCGCGAAATGCTCTCCACGCTTCATCGGCCAGCGGCGTATCGCAGCGATCCGCGAGGTTCAGGCGCGCCAGCGGCCCCACGCGATAGGTTCCACCCGGATATCCGAGCGGCTTGTAGTACGGGAACTTCATATACGTGTACGGCTCGACGGCCTCGCCGATGAATTCGGCGTAGTGCGCGGGGTTCAGCTCTCCGGCGATGACGTTGCCTTCCGAATCGATGATCCGCAACGAGCCGTCATAGTATTCCGGGAGCCCGTGCTCGTCCACCAGCCCCATGAACAACGTCGGGAAATTCGCGAAGACTTCAATTTCCGCGGAGAACTTCTCGACGCAGCCCCTGAACCACTCCAGCGTTCTCAGAATTGCCGCCTTCGCCGCGGGAATCATGCCGAGGATCGTGTCCCGCTTCTCCGCGCTCAGCGGCTCGTTCACTCCGCCGGGAACCGTCCAGCCCGGATGAATCCTTTTCCCGGCCAGCAACTCGATAATGCGCTGTCCGAATTGCCGCAGCGCCACGCCATCGGCCCCGATCGACGGGTGCGTATGCGCCACATGCAGAATGCTGCGCTCTTCCGCGGGTGCGTCCATGCCCAGGAGCAGGTCGGGGGAGGACAGATAAAAGAAGCTCAGCGCATGCGACTGGACGAGCTGCGCCAGGTTCATGATGCGCCGCAGATCCGCCGCCACCGCTGGAATCCGCACCGCCAGAATCGCGTCGCAGGCCTTCGACGAAGCCACCAGATGGCTGACCGGGCAGATGCCGCAGATCCGCGCCGTGATGTTCGGCATCTCGTAAAACGGCCGCCCCTCGCAGAACTTCTCGAAGCCGCGCAGCTGGGTTACATGGAAAGCCGCGTCCTGAACGATGCCGGCCTCGTCGAGCTGAAGCGTGATCTTGCCGTGCCCTTCCAGGCGCGTGACGGGGTCGATGACGATGGTCCGAGGCATGAATCTCTCCGATCAGCCGAAGTGGGCGACGCCGCCCAGCGTGGGAACATGGCCTGCCAGCAGTTCCGACAGCACCCGGTAAATCGTGTCCGCCGAAGGTGGACATCCCGGAACGTACACGTCCACGGGAACCACCTCGTGCACCGGCCGCACGCGGTTGAGCAGCGCCGGCACCCCCTCCGTCGGTATCTGAGGCTGCAGCACATTCTGCTCGTAGACGCGCAGCATGACCGGCTGCGGCCCGCAGGTGTTGCGAATGGCCGATACATTCCCCGTCAGCGCGCAGTCGCCGAGCGAAACCAGGACCCGTGTGTGCTCGCGAATCCTGCGGATCTTCTTCAGGTCCTCCACGCTGGCCACCGCGCCCTCCACCAGCGTCACATCCACGCGTTCGGGAAACGTTTTGCGATCGACCAGCGGGCTGTACACCAG
>JASHPM010000512.1 GCA_030038115.1 Acidobacteriaceae bacterium
TGGAACCTGCTTCTGACAAAAGTAATGTGCTGGTCTCCTCGCCGGCCCCGAATAATGGCCTCATGCCGCCTGCGCGCGATACGGCATCAGCTGTCTCCGCGCGGTTGCGTTGGTGCCGGGACGCGACAGCAATCGCCCGCTGGATGGTCGCTCATGGATTGCTGCGCGCCCGGGTTGTGAGAGGCGTCACTTGGGCCCCAAAACTTGCTGGATTGCCGGCACTTCTGCCCGCCGTCGAAAACCCAGTCCCTGCGTGTTGCTGGCGATCGTTCTCTTCCTTGTGCACGTGGCTCACAGCGATATTGCCCGGGCCCAGCAACCCGCACCTGCCGTCCACCGCCGTGCATCCGAACTGTCGAGTGCTTCGGCGCCGGCTCAGTCGCTTTCGAAAACATGGCAGCCCGTGGGTCCGGCCCAGGTTAGTACTTCTCCGTGGAACCTCGTTACCGGTCCAGTCATCAGCCTTG
Organism: Acidobacteriaceae bacterium; assembly: GCA_030038115.1. Taxonomy (GTDB): domain Bacteria; phylum Acidobacteriota; class Terriglobia; order Terriglobales; family Acidobacteriaceae; genus Palsa-343. The sequence goes on from JASHPM010000512.1 coordinate 468, forward strand.
CCGCCGATCCTTCGGATTCCTCCGGGAACACTCTCTACGCCGGAACCGGCGGGGGTGGAGTCTGGAAATCCACCAACGCTGCCGGAAGCGCAGCGGGTGCGACCTTCGTTCCCCTTACCGATACCCTGAGCGCCTGGTCGTCTTCCTCCGTGCTGTTCCCGTTGACTTCGCTGAGCATCGGCGCGGTGACGGTTCAGCCCGGCGGCACCGGCGTCATCCTCGCCGGCACCGGCGATTCCAATACCGGCGCCGGCTCCTGGTATGGTGCGGGCCTTCTTCGCTCCGCTGACGGAGGCAACACCTGGAGCCTCATCCAGGCGACCTCCGCCAGCCTGAACTCTCCCGGCATGCTCTACAGCTTTGTCGGCAGCGCATTCGCGGGGTTCGCATGGAGCACCGCCAATCCCAACCTTGTGGTGGCCGCCGTGGCGGAATCGGGCGACGAGGCATTCGTCCAGGCCTGGACCAGTCAGAGCGTGTTCGGAATTTACTACTCCCCCGACGCGGGCGTCAGCTGGCAGTTGGCGACCATCGAGGACGGTACTCAGGTTATTCAGTCCGATCAGTACCCGAACAACCAGAGCAATCCGGCCACAGCCGTGGTGTGGAATCCGGTTCGCCAGAGCTTCTACGTCGCTATTCAGTTTCACGGCTACTACGAATCGCCGGACGGCATCACCTGGACGCGGCTGGCCAACCAGCCAGGCACGAACCTCACTACGAGCATGTGCCCCACCAACCCGGGGATGACGGGTTCGCCAGCGTGCCCCATCTCTCGCGGAGTTCTGGCCGTTCAGCCCGTCACCGGCGATATGTTCGCGCTCACCGTGGATCAGAATAACCACGATCAGGGCTTGTGGCAGGATCAGTGCCAGGCCGCCTCCGGTTCCTGTTCCTCCTCCACCGTGACCTTCGCCACGCCCATCGCCGACGCGTCTCTGCAGACGCCCGCCGGCAGCGGAACCATCGCCCAGGCCGATTATGACTTTTGGCTCGCCGCGGTTCCCTCCCAGCAGGACACTCTGCTGTTTGTCGGCACGGACGATATCTGGCGATGCAGCCTGGCAAATAGCTGCGCGTGGCGGAACGCCACCAACACGCAGACCTGCGCCGCGGCTCAGGTCGCCCCGGACCAGCATGCCATCGATGCAACCTTCGGAGCGAATGGCCTCCTTTACTTCGGCAACGACGGAGGCTTGTGGCGCTCCACCGACGCCGTGAACCAGCAGAAGCCGGCTTGCTCCAGCGACGACGCGGCGCATTTTCAGAATCTCAACAGCGGCCTTGGCTCCCTCGCCGAAGTAGAGAACTTCGCTCAGGATCCCAACGAACCCTCCACCTGGCTGGCCGCGCTCGGAGGCCTCGGAACTGCGGCTCCCGCACCCAACTCCAGTTCCACCGCCTGGAACCAGGTTCTCAACGGCGAGGGCGATAACGTCGCCATCGATCCGGCCAATCCGGACAACTGGTATGCCACTTCGGAGTTCGGCGTGGGCATCAACCGCTGCGCGGAAGGAACCGCCTGCAACATCGCGGGATTCGGTAATGTAGCGATCGGCGAAGCCCAGGTCGAGAACGATTTCCAAACTATTCCGGCTCCATGGATCCTCGACCCGCAAAACACCTCCAATGTGATCCTCGGAACTTGCCGCGTCTGGCGGGGTCCGGCTACCGGCATGGGCTGGAGCCAGCTCAATCTGATCAGCGGCATGCTCGACAAAGAGCAGCAGGCGTATTGCGATGGCAACGCCGAGATCGCCACTCTGGCCGCGACCCCCATCACCACCGGTTCCGGCGCCGGCTCCGGAACGGAGCAGCTCTACGCAGGCATGGCCGGCGTTTTCGACGGTGGCGGACTCATCCCTGGGCAAATCTTCACAGCATCCGTCAACAATGCATCGCAGGCTTCCAACACCACATGGGTTGACCGCTATTCTTCGCCCGTGACGAATCCGGGTGAGGGTGGTGCGCAGTTCAATCCTCAGGCCTTCAAAATCTCCAGCATCTACCCGGACCCGCACGATACCACCGGGCAGACGGTGTATGTCACCGTCCAGGGCGTGTCCGGCACTTCCGCTTACGAACCCTCCGTTTATCAATCCACAGACGCTGGCGCCCACTGGGCGAACATCACGTCCAACCTTCCCCCTTCTCCAGCCAACAGCGTCCTCGTCGATCCCAATGACGCCAACATCGTTTATGTGGCGCTGGATGCAGGCGTCTGGGCCACGCAGAATGTCGGCAGTTGCGCAACGTTTTCGGCAGCGTGCTGGAATCTCTACGGCGTCGGCCTGCCCAATGCGCCGGTCATGAGTCTCATGGCTTACAACCAGGACGCCACTCAGACGCTGCGCGCAGCTACGTACGGCCGCGGCATCTGGCAGGTGGATCTGGCCACGGCGGGCATCGCGCCCACCGCCGCTTCGATCCTGCCCGCATCGCTCACTTTCCCCGGCCAGCAGGAGCAGACCGTGAGCGCGACGCGGACGCTCACCCTGACCGACACCGGCAATCTGAATCTGAACCTTTCCACCCTCTCCATCACCGGAGATTTCACCGAGACCGACAACTGCACGGGTGTGTCGCTCGCGCCCAACGGAACCTGCCAGATCTCCGTGTCCTTCGATCCTTCGCAAAGCGGAGCAGAAACCGGGCTGCTGACCGTCTTCGGCAATGTCACCGGAGGCCAACTCACGGTGGCGCTCTCAGGCACCGGCCTCGCGCCGGCGTCCGTCGTGCTCACTCCGTCTTCGCTCACCTTCGACGCGACCGCCATCGGATCGAAATCGGCAGCGCAGTACGTCACCATCGCCAATACCGGCGGAGAACCCTCCACGCTCACCAGCGAAACCGTGAGCGGCGACTTTTCCGTGTCGGCCAACACCTGCGGCAGTTCATTGGCGGGCAATTACAGCTGCACCATCGGAATCGTCTTCGCTCCAACCACCACCGGCACGCGAACCGGAACCCTCACCGTCGTCGATTCCGTGGGCACGCAAACCGCCCCGCTCTCCGGCGCTGGTCAGGCTCCGGCCACCGACGCGCTTGCCCCAACATCGCTGACCTTCGCGGCGCAACAGGTCGGAACCGTCAGCGCTCCACAGCAGGTCACGCTCACCAACAGCGGCGATCAGCTGCTGACCGGCATCGCCGTGGCGACGACCGGCGATTTCAGCGCGGTCGACAACTGTGGAGGCACGTTGCAGGGCCACGCCACCTGCGCCATCTCCATCTCGTACGCTCCCACAGTCGCCGGCGCGGAAACAGGCACGCTGACCGTGACTGACGAGTTCCGCACCCAGGGCGTTGCCCTCAGCGGCACCGGAATCGCTCCGCCCGGTGCCTCGGCGCTTCCCGCATCGATCAACTTTGGCCCGTACGCGGTCGGGACAACCAGCAGCGCGCAAACCGTCACGGTCACCAACAGCGGCGGCTACCCTCTTACCAGTCTCGCCGCGGTAGTCACAACGGGATTCGCCCTGGCCACCAACAACTGTCCCGCCACGCTGGCCATCGGAGCGGCTTGCCAGCTCGGCGTTACGTTCTCGCCGGCCGCTGCCGGCGCTGTCACAGGAACCCTCACCATCACTGCCGCGAACCTCAACCAGGCTCTCACCGTCGCGCTTTCCGGTGCGGGCGACGATTTCAGCATGGCGGTCAGCGGCTCCTCCTCGGCCATCATTACCAGCGGCCAAACCGCGACGTTCGCGCTCCAGCTGGAAGGCCTCAGCGGAACATCGGGTACGGTGGCCGTCACCTGCACCGGCGCTCCGCAAAACGCGACCTGCACTCTCAACCCAACCAGCATCGCAGTCACCGGCCTGAACAGTTCCAGCGTCACGGCCACCATCGCTACCGGAGTCTCGACCTCATCTTCCGCGTCTTCAGCGGACCTGGGTTCCAGGCCCGACTGGAAACGGGTGATTTCCGTCCTGGCCCTGGCTTTGCCCCTGGGGCTAGCCGGACTTCGCCGCAAAAAACCCGCGCAGATGCTTCTGCTCCTCGCCATTTTGGCGTTGAGTCTTGGGGGCTGCGGCGTCTCCTCCAGCGGTGGCGGCGGTGGCGGTGGCAGTGGTGGTGGCGGCGGCAGTGGCGGCGGTGGTGGAGGGACGCAGAATCAGACCCCGTCCGGCACGTACACCCTCACCATGACCGGAACCATGTCCAGCATCACGCACAGCGTGCAGGTGACCCTCACCGTGCAATGACCGGCCCTGGGCTACGCTCTAAAGGTGCAGCACACGCCATTCATAGACCAGAATGGCAAGCATCATCAGCGCGGCGGCCTCCAGCACCATGGCCCACACCAGGCCGCGAAGACAGCCGCCACGGCAGTCCCGGCGGCGCGCCGCGCTGTACGAAAATCTGGGTTCGTCCGTCACAGACGATCCCCAGGGCAGGAATCGGGTATCGAAGCAGACACGTTGGTTTCCCAAAGCAGAAAAAGGAGAACTCCGCTGCCAGCGGAAATCTCTCAAAAAAGAACCGCAATAAGCACTGACCGGTCAATCTTGCACCCGCGCCCTGCGCTTGACGATTCCCACTTCGGGGAATGACCACAGTAAAAAGCCGCTCCACTTCTGGAGCGGCTTTCCTCCGGATCGAACCCCGGACTGAATTGTTTGCAGCAGTTGCTACGAATGGTCGCGCAGAGTGATCGAAACCGGCTCGCGCGCCTCCTTATCCCGCACTGTCACCGTGGTTGTTACATGTTCTGACCAGGCGCGGCCCACCACTTGTTGTACTTCTTTCTCGCGGCTGTCGAATTTGCGCTCGCCGCCGTGGACTTCGGCCAGCAGAAAACCTTCGAACTCACCGAACCGGTCGAAGACGAGCCCCGCCACTTTGCCCGTGAAGCTCTCCTCGCCGTGTTCGGCATGAGCCGCCAGAAGGTGGTGCTCCAGCGCCTTCAGCAGCGCGTGCCCTTTCACGCTCCCCAGCCCCGTGCAGGCGTCCCAGCCCGGCACCGAGGTGTACCCCGGCGCTCCCAGGTCCGAGTT
>JASHPM010000513.1 GCA_030038115.1 Acidobacteriaceae bacterium
GCCTCGCCGGTCTCTGCGCGCGAAAACACCGATGCCACCGGCGCTCCCTGGAGAAGTCAAATAGCCGCCCGCGTCCAGGACCATCGCAACCGCACCAGCCGTGCGTCCGCCCATCAGCCAACGCTGCCCGGTATGGAAGAGACCTTCTCGCCCAACTCTGTCGCCGCGCGCGTCGCCGAACGTTACGCACGGCTTCCTTCTTACCGCGAAATGCTCGAGGCCCAGGCCGTGGCGGCAAAATCCACTGTGGATTCGTCGGTTGCAGCCAGTACGTCGCCCACTGCCCCACCCGATCCACCCCAGCCCGGCGCCACGCAGGCCCATCTCGACCTGACCGAGCCGCCAGCCGCACCCGCTGTCCAGGACCCCGAACCCCGCCAGCCCACCCTGCTCCACTATTCCGTCAGCATCGATTCGCTGCCTGCACCTCGCACCACGCCAGCCGAAGCTCGCGCCGAAGCCGCTGCGCCCTCTCCGGCCGCTGAAAATCCTCTGGGTTTCGTCGACCCGTTCCAGACGGCTCTCGTCGAGCCCGCCCAGCCGCTGCCCGCCACCGTCCTCACCCATCCGCGCGAGCTCGTCGCACCGCGCAAAGCCCGCCCACGCCTGGCCGAAGGGCCCTTGCATGATGAAGCTTTCGCCTCGGCCATTGAAGCCCCAGGCTCCATAACCCCGGAGGCAGATACGTTTGCCGAGACCGAACAGCCCATGGCAAACTCACCTGCGGGAGGCGCGGACCTCCGCATTCCCGAAGACCAATCCGAATCCGCCCCTCCGGTGCCTGACCCGGCCGCAGAAGCTCCGCCAGAGTGGCACGCGATCCACCTGGACACCGAGACCCCCATGCACCAGCCAGAGTCCTCCTCGTCGTCTCTCCTCAACGGCCCGCGTCTGCACGTCGCGTCTCTTGAAGACCGCGCCCTGGCCGCCTTTGTCGATTGCGCGCTGACTCTCAGCGCTTTTCTCCTCTTTTCTCTGGTCTTCGCCATCTCCAGCACAAGTTTTCCGCGCGGCCGCATTGCCCTTATTGGTGCCGGACTGATTCTTTTCGCGATGTGGATCCTCTACCAGCTCCTGTTCTTCTCGCTCACCGACGCAACCCCAGGCATGCGCTACGCCAAAATCGCCCTCTGCACCTTTGATGATGAAAATCCCAGCCGCTCCGCTCTGCGCGGCCGCATCGCCGCCCTCCTGCTCTCCGCCCTGCCCCTGGGCCTAGGCTTTCTCTGGGCCGTCTTTGACGAAGACTCCCTCGGCTGGCACGACCGCATCACCCAGACCTACCAGCGCAGCTACCGCGATGATCGCTGATGACTGATCACTGCACTGGCACCTGGTGCGCCGGCTTGTACTCAAACTCCCAGCGTTGCCGCCGATCTCCCGACTCGAAGCGGTCATTCCACTCCAGCCAGTACCGATCCGCGCCCGGCGTCTCCGGATAATGCTCTCCCGCCGGATACGGATACCGGCTCATCTGGTGAAATGGCATCTGCGCCACCGTAAACGGCGACGCCTCCCACCAGTCCATATCCTTTACGAAGCCATTCGCATAGAAGAAATAGTCTCGCTTCCATCCTGCAGGCAGAGCGGGCAACGACGCCGCGCCGAACTCCGCATCAATCTCCTCGCCCGTACCGAAAATCACGTACTGGTTGTCGATGCTCTTCAGCAGCGGCGTCACGTCGCCATACCGCGTGTACACCCCCCGCGCCCACAGGAACGGCCCTGTCGCGCTGATGCGGTTGTAGTCGTACGTCAGATCCCCCGGTGTCGCTCCTTCGATCTGTTTCGGATATCCGCGAAACGCCAGATGCGCCATCGCCAGCGGAACCTCGGTCTGCCGCACCTCGTGCCCCACGTCCGGCCCGTTATCCACGCGCACCCGATCCCAATAGATTTGCAGGTTCGTCGTGATCCGAATCTTTCGCGCACCCACCGGCAGCTTGCCCGTCAGATCCACCACAATCGTTCGCGGCAGCCCCGCCGGAAATCCCATGTCCGAGAGAATCCGTCTCCACGACCCGTCCGGCATCTGCGCGTCCACCCGCGGTGGAATCGGCTGCAAGCCCGCCTGCCACGCCGCATACATCGAGCTGGCGCTGAAGTACTCGATATACCCATCCAGCAGCAGCCGCAGCGGATTCCGAGGCATCCACGGCCCCACATCCAGAGTCAGTGTGTGCGGGTTCGCAAATCCCGCGTAGCTCAGATTTGTGAAATCCCGCACATAGCGGTGATCCCGCTCAGCCAGCAAGTTCCGTACATCGCGCCCGCTGTCATCCCAGGCCCCCGCCACCGGTCTCGGCGCCGACACCGCCACCGTTTTTCCCGACGCGAACGGCGGCTCACTCAAAAACCTCTCGTCCGAATAAACCTCCGTCCCCGCCGGATGATCCACCGCCACCAGTCGCAGCTGATCGATGTAGTTGACCTCCTCCATCGGCTCGCCAAAACGCAGACTCAGTAGCCCATTCCGCGCCTGCAGCTTGGCTCCATCCACCTTGATCCACTCGTCGGGATCGTTCCGGTTCGTCGCCGTCGGCGAAACCCAGTGTCCCACCACCGCCGCGCCAATCACGTCCGACACGAACTGATACTGCTTCCCATCCCACGCAAACAGCACCGGGCACGAGCTGCCACGCCGGTCCAGCTCCTTCAGCGCCAGCTCTGCGTGTCCGTTTTTGTCTGACTTGATGTCGATCTCGTCCTGTGGAACACCCGTCGGCCACAGCAGCCGGACCACGTCGACGTTCTCCGTCTGCCCCAACCCCGCCAAAATCTCCGTTGAACCCTGGCTCAGATACCCCCCGCCGCCCGCAACCTCAAACTTCTGCCGTTGCCCGCCCGCAAACACCTCCACCTTCGTCCCAATGGCCGTCTTGTTGTCTGCCAGCCCCGTCAGCGCAATCCGCAGCGAATGATTCTTGTTCCCCCCCACATTCTTCAGCACCACCGGCGGCGCCGCTGCCTGCGTAACAATCAGGTCCGCAGCTCCATCGCCATCCACGTCCGCCGCGATCACCGAGCGCGCGCCTGAAAAGATCATCTTGTCGAGGTCCAGTTCCGCCGTCACATCCCTGAACCCTTTCGGCCCGAGATTCCGGAAAATGTGGAGTTCGGTACTCGGCCCCACCTGCAGCACCGCCGCCAGATCGATCCATCCATCGTTATCGAAATCGATCGGTGTTACGCCCCATCCGCCCGTCACGCCGGCCGGCAGCGGCAGGGGCACCCGCTCGAATTTCTTCCCATCCACATTCCGCCACAGCGTCA
>JASHPM010000514.1 GCA_030038115.1 Acidobacteriaceae bacterium
CTGACGAAGCGCATTTTCTCGATGGAGGGGTAGGCGAACTGAACCAGCTCGGCCAGATCGCCCTCGGCCGCGGTGGATGCGCCGAAGCTGGCGCTGCGAGCGGCGGCCTGCTGGATGGCTTCGACGACAGGCGGGAAGGCGTGGCCGAGGATCATGGGACCCCAGGAGCCGAAGTAGTCGATGTAGCGGTTGCCATCGGCGTCCCAGAGATATGCGCCTTCGCCGTGCTCGATGAAGGGGGGCTCGCCGCCGACGGCGCGAAAGGCGCGGACGGGCGAGTTGACTCCGCCGGGAAAGAGCTTCTCCGCGCGCTGCTGCAGGGCAGCGGATCGGGTGAGGACGAGGGGCATGGCTCTCAGTATATTTGGCGGCGGGGTGACGGAATTTGAGCAGATGACGGATACTGAATTTCAATGAATAGACAATCTGCCGCTGTTCTGCTGACCTGCGCAGCCCTGATGACGACAACTCCAGCAATGAACCCGGAAGCCAGCGATGCGGGCGCGAAATTTCGCGCGCTGGCCGACCAGTATTTTTCCGACGTAGTGTTTCGCTTCGGGCCGACGGGGGCGACGGGGGTTGGGTTTCACCAGTACGACGCGAAGCTGGAGGACTACAGCCGGGCTGGATACGAGGCGGAGGCCGCGGCACTGCATGAGTTCGAGCAGAAATTCGATGCGTTTCCCGAGGCCGGCCTGGACGAGAGCACGCAGGGCGACCTGGCGATCGTGCGTGACAACATTCGAGGAGACCTGCTGGAGCTGGAGACGATTCGCGGGTGGGAGAAGAATCCCGACGAGTATTCGAGCGGGATTACGAACAGCGCGTTTGTTCTGATGGAGCGCGATTTTGCGCCGGTGGACGAGCGGCTGCAGTCGCTGGTGGCGCGGGAGAAGCAGATGCCGGCGGCGCTGACGGCGGCGCGACGGAATTTGAAGAATCCACCGAAGATTTACACGGAGATTGCCCTGGAGCAGCTGCCGGATATCATCAGTTTCTTCCAGAACGATGTACCGGACGCATTTAAGGCAGCGAAGGATGGGGCAACGATTGCGGAGTTCAGGAAAACGAATGCCGCAGTGATTGCGGCACTGGAAAGCTACCAAAACTGGCTGAAGACCGATCTGCTGCCGCGGTCGAATGGGGACTTTCGCATCGGGGCGGACACGTTCAGCAAGAAGCTGCTGTACGACGAGATGGTGGATACGCCGCTGGATCGTTTGCTGCAGATCGGATACGACGATTTGCACAAAAACCAGGCGGAGTTCAACCGGATTGCGAAGGAAGTGGATCCGGGGAAGACGCCGAAGCAGGTGCTGGCGGAGCTGGCTGCGGATCATCCGCGGCCGGACCATCTGCTGCAGGCCTTCCACGACCGATTCAACAGCGAAATCGCGTTTATCCAGGCGAAGAAGATCATCACGATTCCTTCGCCGGTGCAGCCGACGCTCGAAGAAACGCCGCCGTTCATGCGGGCCACGACACAGGCCTCGATGGATTCGCCGGGACCGTACGAGCGGCATTCGACGACGGCGTATTTCAACGTGACGCTGCCGGAGAAGGACTGGCCAGCGGCGCGTGTGAGCGACTACATGGCGGCGTTCAATGTGGGAACGGTGATCAGCACGTCGGTGCACGAAGCATATCCGGGACACTATGTGCAGTTCCTGTGGGTGAATCACACGCCGATGAGCGCGGTGCGAAAGCTGACGGGATCGGCGACGAATGTCGAGGGGTGGGCGCACTACTGCGAGCAAATGATGCTGGACGAGGGCTACAACCAGCCGGGAGTGGGAGCGAAGGACGAACGGGAATCGCGGTTGATCCGGCTGGGGCAACTGCAGGATGCGCTGCTGCGGGATGCGCGGTTCGTAGTGGGGATTCGCATGCACACGCAGGGGATGACTCTGGAGCAGGCGGAAGACTTCTTCGTGAACGAGGGCTACCAGTCGCGCGCGATCGCGGAGGTGGAGACGAAACGGGGGACATCGGATCCCACGTATCTCTACTACACGCTGGGGAAGCTGCAGATCATGAAGTTGCGGTCGGACCTCGAGAAGAAGGAAGGGGCCAGTTTCTCTCTTGAGAAATTTCACGACGACTTCATGCGCCAGGGCGGCGCGCCCCTCAGGATCGTGCGGAAAGCGCTGCTGGGAGACGACTCGCCAACGTTGTAGCAAGTGGTCGCATCTTATTCCAGTCTCGCTGTAGAATGCCTGGTTCGCGTTAAAGCCTGCCCCAACAGGAAGGAAATCCGTAAGAAAAAATGTCCACACAGACAAAAGTGCGCAAGGCGATTTTTCCGGCCGCGGGATTCGGCACCCGTTTTTTGCCGGCGACCAAGTCGATTCCCAAGGAAATGCTGGCGCTGGTCGACAAGCCGATCATCCAGTACGGCGTGGAAGAGGCGCTGGCCGCGGGCTGCGATCAGATCGTGATCGTGACGGGACGCGGCAAGTCGGCGATCGAAGACCATTTCGACGTGAGCTACGAGCTGGAATGCACGCTGGAGAAGCGGGGGAAGACCGATCTGCTGGCGGTGAGCCGGCAGGTTTCGCACATGGTGCGGGTCTCGTATGTGCGGCAGAAGGAAGCGCTGGGCCTGGGACATGCGGTGCTGATGGCGCGGGATCTGGTGGGCGATGAGCCATTCGCAGTGATTCTTCCGGATGACGTCATCGACGCGCCGATTCCGTGCCTGAAGCAGATGGTGGAGGTCTACGAGCAAATGCAGTCGTCGATTGTGGCTACGCAGGTGGTCGAGGGACCGTCGATTATCCTATACGGGGTACTGGATGGAAAGCCGGTGCCGGGGAATCCGCGGCTGTTCGATGTGTCGGGGCTGGTGGAGAAGCCGAAGCCAGCGGAGGCGCCGTCGAAAAACGCGATTATCGGCCGCTACATCCTGACGCCGAAGATCTTCGATCTGCTGGAACACACGCCGCTGGGGGTGGGCGGCGAGTTACAGCTGACAGACGGCATTAAGGGGCTGCTGGAAACGGAGAAGGTGTACGGGTACAGCTTCGAGGGAATACGTCACGATGCCGGTGACAAATTCGGCATGCTGAAGGCGACGGTGGAGTTCGCGCTGAAGCGGGAAGATCTGGGGCCGGCGTTCCGCGATTATCTGAAGACTGTGAAACTGTAGAAGATTGCGGCCGGGTCGTGGACCGGCGGAGCCATGAACGGCTGGACTCCGGGGTTTGTCTTCCCTGCGCTGCAGGGCGTATCGTTAATAGTTGGTTCGGGTGGCATTCTCTGCACGCGGGAGAAGCCGCACTGGAGACAAAATGAGCATTCAGCAGTTCCGCACGAGCGGTGAGCCGGCATCCGCGCCGGTTCCGGTTTCCTTCCAGACATTGCAGGAAAAGAAGCAGAGGGGCAGGCCGATTATCGCCCTGACTGCGTACGACTACGCCACGGCGCGGCTGGTGGACGAGGCTGGCATCGACCTGATCCTGGTGGGCGACTCGCTGGCCATGGTGGTGATGGGGTACGACAGCACGCTGCCGGTAACGGTGGACGAGATGCTGCACCATACGCGAGCGGTGCGGCGCGCGGTGCGGAGGGCAATCGTGGCGGCGGATATGCCGTGGGGGTCGTATCACCTGAGCCTGGACAGCGCGGTCGCCAACGCGGTGCGCTTTGTGAAGGAAGGCGGCGCGCAGGCGGTGAAAATTGAGGGCGGATCGAGCCGGGCGGAGCTGGTGGAACGGCTGACGTCGGCGGAAATTCCGGTGATCGGACATCTGGGACTGACGCCGCAGTCGGTGCATCGCATGGGTGGATACAAGGTGCAGGGACGATCGGCGGCGGCGATTAACGAACTGCTGCACGACGCGCACACGCTGGAGTCGGCAGGCGCGGTGTTGCTGGTGCTGGAAGGCATGCCGCGGGAAGTGGCGGCACGCATCACGACGGAAGTGGGGATTCCGACGATTGGGATCGGCGCGGGACCGGACTGCGACGGGCAGATTCTGGTATTCCACGACCTGGTGAATCTGAGCTTTTCGCAGCCGGCGAAGTTCGTGCGTCAATATGGCGACGCGGCGGCGTTGTTCCGGAACGCGGTGGAGGGTTATCGGCGGGATGTGGAGACGCGGGCGTTTCCGGCGGATGGGGAAAGCTACCACCTGGCGAAGGATATGGCGGCTGCGCTTGGAACACCGGCGCTTCACGAAAAGGCCTGATGGTTTCCGATGCTGATTGCAAGAGCCATTCCTGAGGCGCGGGCGGCGGTTGCGAAGCTGCGCACGGAGAAGCGCTGCATCGGCCTGGTACCGACGATGGGCGCGCTGCACGAGGGGCATCTCTCGCTGGTGCGCGCGGCAAGGGCGCACTGCGACGCAGTGGTGGCAACAATCTTCGTGAACCCGAAACAATTCGCGCCAGGCGAAGACTTCGCGACGTAT
>JASHPM010000515.1 GCA_030038115.1 Acidobacteriaceae bacterium
CAACTCCTTTTCTCAAGTTTACGAGACAGTAAACAAGGTGATTCTGGAGGGGCGCGGCGAAATCACGGAGGTAAAACCCGGCTTGGTGTCCGGCCGGTTCCGCATGATCGACAACCTGAACGATGGCGCCCACGTAGGTTTCGGCGCTCTGCAGATGGTGGCGATGATCATCACGTCGGAGGAGACACCCAATCTGCACAGCTACCTGCAGCACCTTGAAACGTACTGTACCCGAATCAATTACATGCGCCAGATGTTCGAGGCAGGCAGGGACAAAGACACAGTGATGGGTGCAATTATCAACATGCACCGCCCGAAAGAGTACTGGGAACAGAAGCAGAAGGAGGCGCAGTTGGCCGCTGCTCAAACCGGCGATCAGCCGGCTCGTTAACAGAGGTTCCGCCGCCCCGCCGCGTCACGATCTGTCGGTAATAACCGGGCGACGTGAGGCGGGACTTTTGAATCCGACGATGTGCTCCAGCCGCGTGCGCAGCATCTGCTTCAGGTCCGAGACGTTTGCGTAGCTCGGTACGTTCCTGCCTGCCAAGTCGAAGTGCAGGGCGCTATCCTTTCTTTTGTAAAGCTGAACTCGCTTTCCCAGCGCATGCGCGTACCCGATCTCGTAATACACGTTCGGGCGAGCACCTGTCAGATCGGCGATCAAAAACTCTGCAGTCGCTATCTCCTGCAGTACGCGCTCGGTGATGACGCCTTCGTGCTCGATGTCGTCTGCTCGGATCGCCTCAATGCCGAACTCTCTGAACACATCAACGATGCCGTTCTTGACGTCGACCAATTCGGGATGTTCCTCGCTCATCCACATCATGATGAATGCGGTGTCAGTTCGTTGCTGCGCTCCAGACGCCACCGCTGGCACTCTTTGGGTCGGTGCGGCATCCGAAAACTCACTCCCTTTGGCGAACAGCAGGAGATGCCTGATTTTGTCCGCAGCGGAATCAAATAGCTTCATCGCCTCAGTTGGCGTTGCCTCGGATTCATCTTGCCTAGCTGGTTCGACACCATAGACGGTGTCCTCCCAACTCATCAACGATGCGTCACGAAATTGGTACTCGCGGAAGCTGAGGGCAGCAACCATCTTTCGGATGTTGATACGAAGATCGCCATAATCTGCGGCGCTTGTCAGTGGCGACAGGTTTAGTGTCCGTCCAAAATCGGCTGCCCAGTCGGTGATCCGCGACTCGATGCGCCTCACTCGCTCGACGAAGTCACGAGGCAAGGACTTCATGAGCCGCTCCGGCGCACCGAATCGAGAGATTTCCGGATTATCAGTTTGAGAATAGAGAGCAAGTGCGTCGGCCAGGTAGTTGTCGCCTTCATCGACGATGGTTTCAAACCTGCCTGCAAAGTCCTGAGCTGCTGTCATCGGATTGTTCCGTGGTCATCTTAGTCCTTCGGTTCGCCGCAAGCCCATAGGGGGCCTCAGTAGTTTTCGAGGATCGCCCGCTCAGTACCGTAGCGTACCGTGGAGGGTTTTGGAGTGCAGCCGACCGATGATCCTAAGCCGCTGCCCCGCCGAGGGTTGAATGGTAGGCACGAACAGACTCGAACTCCTGACCTCTACCGTGTCAAGGCAGCGCTCTGACCAACTGAGCTACGCGCCCACACGAAATAGCTGTCTGCCGGCGAGTTCCAGGATTTTCTCATGACCGCAGCCTACGCGGAACTCGACTACGACCGACGATGATGAACCTAATCCGACTCGGGGGAGGGCGGAAGTTCTCTATTAGAATTCTCCGCATAGCCGACACGTCGAAACCCACCATCGTAGGCCGAGCATTCCCCATACCTGGCGGTCGGCCGATGATCGCCCCGTTCATCTCACGGTGATCGTTACGCCAGGCGGTCCCGGCGGATTCAAAGAGTTCTTCCCAGCGATTCAGCAGTGGAATCTTACCGTCGCAGATGTTCCCGAGCTTATTGCGGCGGCAGAAATCGGTGGCATGCGGGTTACTGGCCCTCCCCTCACCGACGAAGAGGTTGAAAGGCTGAAGGTGGGTGAACAGTTGGCTGCTTAGCCTGGGCATGTGCAGTTTGCCGCGCCCGCAGCACGCTTATGCTTACCGGCTGCTCCTTTAAAAGGGAATGTCGTGGGAATCGATGGGCTGGGGGTCCGCGGCCTGGCTTGTATCCTGGGTGGTGATCTCGGCGCCTGAAGGTGAGCCGGCCAGGGTCTCATCGATATACCGGCTGTACCAGCCGCGGTCGGGCTCGGTGTCGCGCCACTGAGGAAGGTCGTTGAGACGGGGCATGGCTCGCCGATCGGAGAGGGCCTCGGCCAGTGCGGAGAGAAAGTTGTAATCTTCTTCGGCCAGGCGTGGGTGCAAATGGTGCAGCATGGGTTGAATTGTCCACTCAAGATGAGCCGGAGATTCGATCAGCAGGTCCCTGAGGCGCCCAACATGCGTGGAGATGGACAGGTGGTCGAGCATGGCGAAGAGGCATTCAAAGAACAGCATCCGGCCGATGACGTAGGCGGGCGCGAGCCGCGGGGGGCGCCGGGCGCGCACGATCTGCCGGGGGGGCGCGAGCTGCGGGACGCCCCAGGCGCGCACGATCTGGTCACGCGCCTCCTCTTCGCGATCCATGAGAAGGAGCACGCGCGCGAGGTGAGCGTGCGTACTCTGGAGCTCGAAATCTCCGGCCAGACAGTCACGAAGTAGTTCCTCGGCCATGGGGTAATCGCCGGACAAATAGGCGTCCAGGGCGCCTTCTCGCATGAAATGAAAGCTGGGGATGGCGGCGGGTTCGGGGTCCGGGTCCGAAGGCATGGACTGCCAGGATTCTGTCTGGACAAAGGGATCGGACAGGTCGAGGAATTTGTGTTCGGAAAGGTCGACGACCTGTTGCCAGGAGCTGCGTGCGTTGCGGTTGCCGTTCAGACGGCGGATGGCCTGGCCTCTTAAAAAAGCACGGCTTCCCACAGGCGGATCGGTCATGGCCGCATCGATGTCTCCAACGCCGTCGACACGATGGTGGAGGGCGTTGGCGGCGTCCAGAGCCTGAAAGAGGCCTTTAGCGCCGAGCTGGCTGAAACGCGTTTCCAGCTCGAAGAACTGCGGGCGCGAGTGGAGTACGGCGCTGAGGTCGGCCAAGCGAAGGTTATGGATGCGCAGTGCGGCTTCCACTTCATCGCTACTCTTATAAGGATGGGCGGAAATCTCGGGTTCATGATCCGGAACCATAAAGGGGAGGGAATCCTGGCCCTGGTCCCCGGCGCCGGAAGGGCATAAGAGATCGGCGGGCAGCCGCGGGATGGTTTCGTTCAGGATGGGCAACGCATTCCAGGGGAGACTGAGCTTGCGGGCGTGCTGGGTGTAGAGGGCGTACTTAATGCCCCAGTCCAGGGTTTGCGCGACAGAGGCGGGCGCGTTGTCGAGGAGGTCAAGGACGGCGCGCCAGTGGCGGCAAACGGCGGGCGCCCAGGAGGGCATGAAGTCGTCACGAAGATGGCTCTCGGCCAGGGTGAGATAGTGGCGCTGAACCTCGACCGGGGTGAGCTGGCCGCCGCCCACGATGCGCAGCTTCGATTTGCAGGTGACGTCGCCGGCGACGGTGCGGAGGGCCTCGACAGCATCGGCGAGACGAACAGACTTGCCCGGTTCGAGGCCGGCGTCGGCCATAGCCAGAACCAGAGCAGTGACTCCCAGCTTGAGGAAGTTGGCGGTTTGCGAGCAGAGGCTTTCTCCGCAGAGCACATGGAGGCGGCCATAACCCGAGCAGAGGGGTTCGGACTTCGTGTGCCATATGCCGCGATCGCCGGTGGAGCTGTCGGAGACTACGGAATCGAAGAAGGCCATGCGCGGGGCGAGGGTGAATTCCA
>JASHPM010000516.1 GCA_030038115.1 Acidobacteriaceae bacterium
AGGCGTGGAGCGGGAGACCGGGATCGAACCGGCGACATTCAGCTTGGGAAGCTGACGTTCTGCCACTGAACTACTCCCGCCCCGGCGGGTGAACCTGAAAAAGTATACCAAGGCAACGGGCCAGCGGCGCCTGGCGCCGGTGCTCGAACAGAAACCAATTCCCTGCCCCGGCACGGTTGCGATGGACGAGGCGCCGACGTGCTCAACCGCCGGCAGGTTTATCTCGTGGATGGGCGCAGTTCCAGGCTCGGGCCGGCGTCGCGCAGAATGTCTCCGGCGGCGACCCTGAGCAATCTCAGCCGCTGTTTTTTGGTGAGGCCTTCCGGATTGAACATCGTATTGAGTGCGAGCCCATCGATCACGGGCCCCATCTCGGTGGTCATGCGGCGCCGCTCGCTCGCTCCGGCGTCCGGCACAAGGCTGTTGATTTTCGCCATCGCACATCGCGTGCACATCTCGGTGTAGAGCTCATGCAGGCGCCTGCGCTTGCGGGGATGGCGGATCACGTACATCTTGAACTCCAGATTCAGCAGCAGGCGCGCGCGATCCCGCAGCAATTCATTCAGATGCCCGGAGAGAATCTCGATTTTCTCATCAAGATTCGAGGCGGCGGACAGGTCGGCAACGATCCGGCCCTGATTTCGCATGAGGTCTTCTTCGTATAAGGCGAAAAAGACGTCCTCTTTATCTTTGAAATTTGCGTAAAAAGCGCCGCGGGTCTTACCGGCTTTGGCCGCGATCTGCTCGATACGCGCCGACTCAAATCCTGTTGTTGCAAACACTACGCGCGCAGCACGGATGAGCTCCCCGCGGGTGGCCACCGCCCGCTGCTGCTTATGGATTGACGCTTTCAACGGCGTTATTCCCGTCCATTCGCGACATTCGCGCGACATTTCTGAATCCCGAAGACAGCCTCGCGAGTCTGACGGAAATATACAGGAACGTATCTTTTTTGGCACGTCGCAAACATCCGGAGGAATTATGATGCAGCACGCAGATCGCGCATTCGCCGAACGGCGGGTTTTGCGCGCGCTCATCCTGGCACTGGCCGTCGTAGCCTGGGTTGGGTTATCCGCCGCCATTACCGGCTGCAGCAGCGGAGAAGCCCGCGCCGCGGCAGCCATACCGCGGGGTCCAATGCCGGTGTCAGTGGTGAAGGTGCGTCAGGCCGACGTGCCCCTGACGGGCAGCTGGGTTGGCACCCTGGATGGTTTTGTGAATGCGCAAATCCAGCCGCAAGTGAGCGGATATCTGGTTCGCCAGTCCTATCGGGAAGGTTCAACTGTAGCGAAGGGCGAGGTGCTGTTTCAGATCGATCCGCGGCCCTTCCAGGCCGTCGTGGATCAGGCTGCGGCTCAGGTGGAGCAGGCGAAAGGTCAGCTGGCGCAGGCTGAGGCGCAGCGCGGTCTGGCGCAGATCAATTTGAAACGAGATACCCCTCTTGCGCAGGCGCGGGCCATTGCGCAGAGCCAGCTGGATAACGACAAGCAGCAGGCAGCGCAGGCCGATGCTTCCGTTGCCGCGGCGCAGGCGGGGGTGAGCGCTGCGCAGGCCGCGCTGGCCACAGCAAATCTGAACCTCGGGTTCACGCAGGTGCGCTCACTGATCGGCGGCGTGGCGGGACAAGCGACGACACAGGTGGGAAACCTCGTGACTCCGCAGTCGGTGCTGACCGCCGTTTCACAACTGGACCCCATCAAGGTTTACTTCTCCATCAGCGACGCCGAGTATCTTGCGCTCATCGATCGCGGCCGGGAATCCGGAGGCGACGTGCTGAGCGGACACTCCGATCTTCCGCTGACCCTGACGCTGGCCGACGGCACGGTTTTTCCGTACAAAGGCCATGTGGTTTTTGTCGACCGGCAGATGGATCAGCAGACCGGCGCCATCCGGATCGCGGCTTCGTTCCCCAACCCGCGGAACGTGCTGCGCCCCGGCGAGTTCGGTCGAGTCACCGCCGAAACGGAAATTCGCCAGCACGCGCTGCTGATTCCGCAGGTGGCGGTGCAGGAGTTCCAGGGCATCCACCAGGTGCTGACCGTGGGCCAGGGGAATCGGGTGCACGTGGTGAACGTCGTGCTGGGTCCGCAGGCCGGCAATGACTGGGTGATTGACAGCGGCCTGCAGCCGGATCAGCGCGTGATTACCAGCAATTTGCAGAAGCTCAGAGAGGGCGTTCCCGTAGCGCCGCAGGCAATCTCCGAGCAGGCTGCGATCCAGACATCCAGTCCGACAGGCGCGAGGTAAAACCGTGTCAAAATTCTTCATCCGTCGCCCCATTGTGGCGATTGTGATCGCCATTCTGACTGTCATCATCGGCGGCGTGTCAATGCTGACGCTGCCCACTTCGCAGTATCCGAACATCGTGCCTCCGGAAATCATGGTGCAGGCCACGTATCCGGGAGCCGATGCCAGGACGCTGGCGCAGGCCGTGTCGACGCCCATCGAGCAGCAGATGAACGGCGTCGACAACATGCTCTACATGTCATCGGTGAACGCGAACAACGGCCAGGCCACCGTTTATGTGGACTTCGACGTCAAAACCAATCCCGACACCGATCAGGTGCTCTCGCAGCTACGTGTCTCCCAGGCGCAGTCGCAGCTGCCCGCCCAGGTGAACACCGCCGGCGTCATCGTGCAGAAATCGCTGACTTCGCCGCTGATGCTGATCGGCCTGTCGTCGCCCAATAACCAGTACGACGTCAACTTCCTGACCAACTACGAAATCATCAATC
Source organism: Acidobacteriaceae bacterium (assembly GCA_030038115.1). Lineage (GTDB taxonomy): Bacteria > Acidobacteriota > Terriglobia > Terriglobales > Acidobacteriaceae > Palsa-343. The sequence goes on from JASHPM010000516.1 coordinate 2,736, forward strand.
TTCAGGACGAGCTCACGCGCGTCCCGGGGGTTGCGCGCATTCAGGTCTTTGGTGGCCAGTACGCCATGCGTGTTTGGGTCCGCCCCGATCAACTGGCAAAGCTGGGTGTGACTGCAACAGACGTCATCAATGCCATACAGGTGCAGAACAACGTCAATCCCGCGGGGCAGATCGGCGGAGAACCGGTACCGAACGGTCAGCAGTTCACTTATACAGTTCGAACCCAGGGGCGCCTGGTTACGCCAGAAGAATTTGGCGATATTGTGATCCGCGCCAATCCGGACGGCTCGGTGCTGCACCTGCGCGACGTAGCGCGCATTGAACTTGGCACCCAGACTTACAATCTGACCGCTCGTTACAACAACGCTCCCGCGGGCATCATGGCCGTTTACCAGTTGCCCGGCTCCAACGCCGTGGAGACCGCGGCCGCCGTAACCAAACGGATGCAGCAACTTTCGGCGAACTTCCCGGCGGGTATGCGTTACGACATCCCGCTGGATACCACCAAAGCGGTAACAGCCGGCATTCACGAAATCGTTGTCACCCTGGGAATTGCGCTGCTGCTGGTCATCCTGGTGGTCTTCCTCTTCCTGCAGGGCTGGCGCGCCACGCTAATTCCGCTCGCGGCGGTTCCGGTCTCGCTCATCGGGACTTTCATCATCTTTCCGCTGCTCGGCTTCTCCATCAACACGCTGTCGCTCTTCGGTCTGGTGCTGGCGATCGGTCTGGTGGTCGATGACGCGATCATCGTTGTGGAAGCCGTCGAGCACCACATCGACGAGGGCCTTTCTCCGCGCGACGCGGCCTTCAGAGCCATGGAAGAAGTGGGCGGCCCGGTAGTTGCCATTGCGCTGATACTCGCCGCGGTGTTCATTCCCACGGCAGCTATCCCCGGCATCACCGGCCGGTTGTATCAGCAGTTCGCCGTCACCATCGCCATTTCGGTTCTGATCTCCGCGTTCAACGCCCTGACTCTGAGCCCGGCGCTGGCGGCGCTTCTGCTGAAACCCAAAACTCGCAGCCACCGCCGCGGCCCGTTGCAGTTTTTCTTCGACTGGTTCAATCGCATCTTTCATCGGACAACAGAGCAATACGTCTCCACCTCGGGCGTGCTGATTCACAAGTCGGGCTTCACCATGCTGGCACTGGGTGGGGTTGCCGCCGTGGCCGTCCTGATCGGCAGCCATCTGCCCAGCGGGTTCCTCCCCCAGGAAGATCAGGGTTATTTGTTCGTTGCGATGCAGTTGCCGGATGCCGCGTCGCTGCAGCGCACCGACTCCGCCGCACAGCGCGTCACCAGGGCCCTGCTCCAGACTCCGGGAATTGAGGGTGTGGTGGGGGTCGATGGTTTCAGCCTTCTGACCCAGACGCAGAGCACCAATACCGCTTTCTTCTTCGTCTCGCTTAAGCCGTGGCAGCAGCGCAAATCGCGGGCTGAACAGATCCAGGCCATCCAGGGGAGTGTGCAACAAAAGCTGGCCGCGGTCAGCGACGGGATCGCTTTCTCCTTCCCGCCACCCGCCATACCGGGCATCGGTACATCGGGCGGGGTGACCATGATTCTCCAGGATCGCTCCGGCAACGACGATCCGATGTTCCTGACTAAGAATGTGTACGGATTTCTGGGAGCAATCTCGAAGCGGCCCGAGATCGCCGCCGCCATCCCGTCTTACCTGCCCGCCGTCCCGCAGTTATACGCCGATGTGGATCGTGACAAGGCCGCGCAGCAGCAGGTGGATCTCAGTTCTGTGTACACCACCATGCAGACCTTCATGGGCGGATATCTGGTGAATTACTTCAACCGCTTCGGCCGCCAGTGGCAGACTTTTGTGGAGGCTGAAGGCGATACTCGCACCAACCTGCAGAACATCGGCCAGTTTTACGTGCGCAGCGCCAATGGCAGCCAGGTGCCGCTGAGCGCGCTGGTCACCGTAAAGCAGGTGACCGGCCCCGAATTCATTCTGCGCTTCAACGAGTACAACGCCGCGCAGCTGAATATCGCGGGCGCTCCGGGCTACAGTTCCGGACAGGTCCGCGCCGCTCTGGAGGAGGTCTTTCGCCAGACGATGCCGCCGGGCATGGGCTACTCCTATCAGGGCATGAGCTTCCAGGAGCAGCGCGCCGCGGAGGGTGTCCCGGCATGGATGGTTTTCGGTCTCTCGCTGCTGTTCGTTTTCCTCATTCTCGCCGCTCTGTATGAAAGCTGGACCTTGCCCTTCAGCGTGCTGCTGAGCACACCGGTAGCGATTCTGGGCGCCTATCTCGCGCTCTCGATGCGCTCGCTCGAGAATGACATCTTCGCAACCGTTGGCCTGATCATGCTGATCGGCCTCTCCGCGAAGAACGCGATTCTCATCGTCGAGTTCGCTGTTGCGAATTACCGCAGCGGCATAAGCATCAGCGAGTCGGCACTGCGCGCGGCGCGGCTCCGCTTTCGCCCTATCGTCATGACGGCGCTGGCCTTCATCTTCGGCTGCCTGCCGCTGTGGACAGCCACTGGCGCCGGCGCTGAAGCACGGCGCATCCTGGGCACCGTGGTGATTGGCGGCATGACGCTGGCCACGGTCGCCGGCATCCTGATGGTGCCAGTCACATTCTCGGTTGTGGAGTTTCTCTCGCACCGCTT
>JASHPM010000517.1 GCA_030038115.1 Acidobacteriaceae bacterium
AGACGCAGCTGCTGTCGACCAGCCGGAAACTCGACCAGCTCGGGCCGGAACCACGGTCGGCGAGCCTCTACGGGGGCTATGGCCGTGAAGGGGCTTCCTACGCTGAGTTTCAGCAGCAACAGTTTCTCAAGTCCCAGGTCAGGGCGGCAGAGAAAAAGATCGACGATCTGCGCGCCCACGCTGCGGATTCCTACGCGGACAGCGGCGTCAGGGCCCGCCTCGCCGAAATCCAGCAGGCGCTGTCTTCCATCTTTGCGGCCGGCACTGCCGGCATTGACGCCCGCCAGCTGCGCCGCGAGCGAACCCAGCTGACAGAGGCTATAGGCGTCGTGGAGACGCAGCGCCAGGCGATCGAGAAAGAAACAGCAGCCCCGTCCGCATCCAGCGCAGAGACCGCGGCACAAACGCCCGGACCCTCCGCTCCGGCGCCGCAGGCGCCTGCTTCGTCCGCACCGAATCCGGATCAGGCGTCGAGTGAGGCAGCGCAGGCAAATCCTGCTCCGCAATCCGCGCCGGCGCCGGTTGCCGCTTCCGCTCCTCCGTTCGCGGACTCGTCGCTGCCTAACCCGCTCCGCCTGACGCGGCAGGCAGGCGCGGCTGCAATCGTCTCATGGTGGCCCGCGCCGCTGGCAGCGGGCATTCTCTGCGGTCTGCTGTACTGGATCATTGCGGCATTGCGGCACCGCTCCCTTGCGTACCCGGAAGAGACCCCGCATCGCAGCCAGCACCTCATCACCCCGGATGAACCGGTCGTGACTGCGCCCCCTCCGGCTACTGAGGCTCCAGCGGGCAGCCTCTTCCATCACGACTCGTTCCGGCGTGCTTCGTTTTCCTATGAAACTGCTCCGCTGGAGGGCGGTCCTGTGAGCGAGATCGCCCCCATCTCCGAGGGCTCGCCGGCGCGTGGACAGGACGCTGCCGAGACCGGCGACGACGCGCGGCGATCGAACACGCCGGATCGGCTGGCGGGTTAGGCAGGGGGCGAGCCAGGTCCCAGGGAAAATCCGCAGGCGGCGTCCCGGCCTGCGCAGCCAGGTTCGCCGAATTGAACTAAACTGGGCCTGTTATGGCGACTCTCGTAACACCCACCGTCATCCTGCCGCGGGCACCCAAAGGCGCGTTCCGCAACGAGCCGTTCACTGACTTCTCGCGCCACGAAAACGCCCATGCCATGCGCGAAGCGCTCGAGCGCGTCGGCGACCGGCTCGGCCACGAGTACCCGCTCATCATCGGCGGCGAGCGGGTGTGCACCGCCGGCAAAATCGAGTCGCGCAATCCCGCCCGGCCCGCACAGCTGGTTGGCCTTCATCAGAAAGCCGGCGTCGAGCACGCGGATCAGGCGGTCCAGGCCGCCCTGAATGCCTTCGAAACCTGGCGTTTCGTCGGCGCCGACGAGCGCGCCTCGCTCCTGCTCCACGCGGCGGAGATCATCCGCGAGCGCAAGTTCGACTTTTGCGCCTGGCTCACGTACGAAGTCGGCAAGAACTGGGCGGAAGCCGACGCCGATGTCGGCGAGACCATCGACTTTCTCGAGTTCTACGCGCGCGAAGCTCTCCGCCTCGCCGCCGCCACCCCGCCCATTCAGTATCCCGGCGAGCACGATGAGCTCCTCTACATCCCCCTCGGCGTCGGCGCGGTCATCTCCCCCTGGAACTTCCCCTTTGCCATCATGGCCGGCATGACTTCGGCCGCCATCGTCTCCGGCAACACCGTGGTCCTCAAGCCCTCCAGCGATTCCCCCACCATCGCCGCGCGTTTCATGGAGGTCCTCGAAGAAGCCGGACTTCCCCCCGGCGTGGTCAACTTCTGTCCCGGCTCCGGAGCCTCCTTCGGCAACGCTGTCGTCGCGCATGCAAAGACGCGCTTCATCGCCTTCACCGGATCGAAGGAAGTCGGCCTCGATATCCACGAGCGCGCGGCGAAAACTCAGCTCGGCCAGATCTGGATAAAACGCACCATCCTCGAAATGGGGGGCAAGGACTCCATCGTCGTCAGCGCGGATGCCGATTTCGACGCAGCCGTTGCCGGCGTTGTGGCGTCGGCCTTCGGATTCAGCGGCCAGAAATGCTCCGCCTGCTCGCGCGCCATCGTCGAGGACGCCATCTACGAAGCCTTCGTCGAGCGTCTGCGGGAGCAGGTTGAAAAGCTCACCGTCGGCGATCCCGCCACCAACAGCAACATCGGCCCGGTGGTGAACGAAGCCGCGATGAAGAGCATTCTCTATTACATCGACATCGGGAAGAAGGAAGGCCGGCTCGTCGCTGGAGGCAAAGCCGTCGAGACACCGGACAAGGGCTATTACGTCGCCCCCACGGTCATCGTCGACGTCGCGCCCAGCGCGCGCATCGCGCAGGAGGAGATTTTCGGACCGGTGCTCGCCGTCATCCGGGCGCGCGACTTCGACCATGCCGTCGAAATCGCCAACAACACGGAATTCGGCCTCACCGGCTCCGTCTATTCCACCGACCGCGTCAAGCTCGACCACGCGCGCCGCCGCTTCCACGTCGGCAATCTGTACTTCAACCGCAAGTGCACCGGAGCGATGGTCGGAGCCCACCCCTTCGGCGGTTTCAATATGTCCGGGACCGACTCCAAAGCCGGCGGCCCCGACTACCTCTATCTCTTCACGCAGGCGAAATCCGTGGGGGAGAAGCTCTGACGGAGCTGGGAGCCGGAAGCCGGTAGCTGGTTGCCAGCAGCCAGCAGTCAGTAGCAGCCGGTGGCCTGTAGAGTCGATATCTCAGCATCGCGGGCGGCACAAAGAACGCGATCGCGCTGACCGTAGTCAAAACGGGTCAGCTTTCCAGGACAAAACGATGGTTGCAGCAATCGTGGCCCTGCATGAGCGTCTTCGTCCGGATCAACTTGATGCGAGGGCTGATCGCCTTAGTGTATGCGTAGTCTCCATAGCACACAGTTGCGTAGCCGATCTCCGCAGCGTCCTCGGCGCGAAACGTTTCCGCCCAGAGGCATTGCGAAAAGCGAAATTCCAGCGCAGTGGAACTCTTTTCGACGATGTCCCATGTGAGAGCAGAACGGTAAATCGGTGCGGGCATGAGTTCGTTTAGAAAATAGCTGATGAAGTTCTCCATATCCCGGCCAGGCTCCGGTTTGACCTTCATGGGCGCTTCCGAGGAAGCTTCCGATGTCGCTTCGCCTAACAGCGCGGGGAACTTATCGTCGCCAATCAGCGACGAGAGTCTCTTCATCACGTGGATGTATCCCTTATAGCGAAACTTGAAGGCCTGCTGCCAGGTCATGCCCGCGCTGGCATCGGGGCCCGTCGGTGCGGCCGTTGAGGCCGTTTGGTCCGGGGATTTCTGAGCGCAGAGAGACAAACCTGCGCAGCCCAGGCAGGTCGCCGCACCGGCGGGAAGGATACTCAGGAGATCACGTCTGTTCAGCACGTTTTTCATGCCTCTTATCGATTTGGAAATATGATTATCCGCCCGTTGGACGCATACCGTGAAAGAAAGTTCATCGAAATAAGCGGTATTTCTGAACTGGCTTTTCGCCGAAGAAAGCACGGGCCTGAAGCGGCGCGCGCGGTGGGCGCACCTCTGCCCGCCCGCTTTACCGACGCCCGCACACCGGTAGGTCGCCACGGGCCACTAGCCACCAGCTACCGGCAGCAGGCTGCCGGCTACGGGGTAGCGCCCGGGGAAAGGTGGGCGCAGGCGCAGAAAGAGCGACAGCGCCCCCGGATGAGCTTAAGCCAACCCATGCCGACGGCGAAGCGTGCAGGACCCTGATTCTGCTACATCCCCTGCATGATCTGGTCGCCCACCGCCTGCGCGGCCTCCGCCAGGATCCGGTGGTGAATCGTAAACAGAGCCAGCTCCAGGCGATCCGAAACGCCTGTTTTGTCGTAAATGCTGCGCAGGTAGTTCTTGATCACCTGTTCGGTCGTGTTCAGCCGGATGGCGATCTCCTTGTTCTTGCACCCCTGCACAATCAGGGCCACGATCTTCAGTTCCTTGGGGGTCAGCCGATCGCGCACGCGGGATCCGACCGAGTCATCATCCACTCCCGGCGCCTCCATGCCGGCCGCGCGGACGCTGCGGTCTCCCTGACCAACGTGACGAACGCATTCGATCAGAGCCGGCCCGGTAACATTACGATGGGCAGCTCCATGAACCCCTGTGTTGAACCACGGCTGCACCGGTTCTCCGTTTTCGGCGATCACGATACTGCGGCTGCCGGCTGCCAGCACGCGCGGGATCAGCGCCTGCGGGTCCAGTTTCAGTGCCGACGCAAACACCAGGATTGCGCCACGGAAGGTGTCCAGAGCGGGATAGAGGCGGTCTGCCTCGGCGCACTGTGCAATGATGCGGAAGTCATCTTCCATCGCCAGAATTTTCGCGGTTCCGGCCCGGTAGATGGCCTGATTGTCAGCAAGTATCAGCTTGTTCATATTTGTCCGCTTCCTCAATTGGTGCGTCGCCGGGTCAACCCCGAAGACTAAGTGAGTAATAGCGCGTTCAACGTTGGAGCAACGCGCCGAAGCAGTCATCGCGCCGGTACAAAAATCCATCCGCGTGTTTCTGGTGAACACTTGCGCATGGCGCCGGTTGAACGATGGACCTTTCCGAATGTGGGGTCCGGAAAGTTTCGTCGATGACCTGTGAGGCCCCTTCCATCATTCAGGACAAAAGTAACCTGCAGCGATCCAAAGGTCCTGTGACGTACGTCACGCCTGTGGTAACCACGTTTGAAACCAGGGAGAAGGCCTCGTAGTTGGGACCGCCCATCCCCGCCGGTGTCCCGTTTCCGAACGCCCCTTGCCATTTCTCAGGAACCTGCCTCCGCCTGTAAGTTATTAGGAGAGGAGCACCCCCATGGCCAGGCCCATCATCCTCGCCGTCGACGACGACGCCAGCGTGCTGGAAGCCGTAGTGCAGGACCTGCGCCGCAAATATGGCCAGACCTATCGCATTCTCCGCGCCGGATCGGGCCAGGCCGCCCTGGATACCTGCGCCCAGCTCAAAGAACGCAACGATACCGTCGCCCTCATCGTCTCCGACCAGCGCATGCCCGGCATGGCCGGTGTCGAGCTGCTGGAGCGCGTCCAGCAGACCTACCCCCAGGCCCGCCGCGTTCTCCTCACCGCCTACGCGGATACCGAGGCCGCCATTCGCGCCATCAACACCGCGCGCATCCACTACTACCTCACCAAGCCGTGGGATCCCCCCGAGGAGCGTCTCTACCCGGTCCTCGATGACCTGCTCGAAGACTGGAACCAGGGCTACAAGGCGCCCTTCGAGGGCATCCGTGTCGTGGGTCCGCGCTATTCGCTCCGCGATTACCGCGTGCGCAATTTCCTCTCCCGCAACCAGGTCCCTTATGTCTGGCTCGATCCCGAACGCGACGGCCAGGCCGTCGATCTGCTCGCCAAATTTGGCGTCGACGACAGCAAGCTCCCCGTGGTGCTCTTTCCCGATGGAACCTCTCTGGTCCAGCCGGAGGAGCAGGAACTGGCCCGGCGTGTGGGCCTGCGCACCCAGGCCGAAAAGGACTTCTACGACCTCGTCGTCATCGGCGCCGGCCTCGCGGGTTTGGCTGCGGCGGTCTATGGTGCTTCAGAGGGATTGAAAACTCTGGTCCTCGAGCGTGAAGCTCCAGGAGGGCAGGCCGGCTCGAGTTCGCGCATTGAGAACTACCTCGGCTTTCCCCGCGGCGTCACCGGAGAGAAGCTGGCGCGCGATGCATACGACCAGGCGCGCCGTCTCGGAGCCGAGTTCATCACCCAGAAGGCCACGGCCATTTGCGGCGACGACGCGCAGTACCGGCAGGTTCAGATGAAGAATGGAACAGAGGTTTCCTGCAGAGCCAGCCTCATCGCCGTCGGGGTGCATTACCGCCGCATCGATGCTCCGGGCATCGACCGGCTCACTGGCGCCGGCGTCTACTACGGGGCGTCCCTGGCCGAAGCTCAGTCCTGCAGGGACGAGCTCGTCTTCATCGTCGGCGGCGCCAATTCCGCCGGCCAGGCCGCTATGTACTTCTCCCGTTTCGCCAAAAAGGTGACTATGCTGGTGCGCGGCGACTCCCTCGAGAAGAGTATGTCGAAATATCTCATCGATCAGATCGCTGGAACATCGAATATAACGGTGGAGACGCGCAGCGAAATCATGGAAGCCATCGGCGACAAGCACCTCGAAAGCGTCAAAATCCGGACCCCGCGCGGCGAAGAAGTGCGGCCGGCTTCCTCAGTCTTCCTGTTCATCGGGGCCGCTCCGCAGACCGACTGGCTGCCCGAGGCCGTCATGCGCGACCCCAACGGCTTCGTCCTCTCCGGACGCGATATGCGCGTCGAAGGCAAGCTGCCTCGCGTGTGGAAAGAAGATCGCGAACCCTACCTCCTCGAAACCTCCATGCCCGGGGTCTTCGTCGCCGGCGATGTCCGGCACGGATCGGTCAAGCGCGCGGCTTCAGCAGTGGGCGAGGGTTCTATCGCGGTGCAGCTGATGCACCAATACCTGGCGCAGTTCTAAAGGTTAGGAGCAGATGGAAGGCACGACGGCGGACCCGCAGGTCAGAATAGTTTCCCACCAGGAGTTGTCTCAGCTCATCCGCCGTATTCCTATCCTCAGCAAGCTGAAGGAAGAGGACCTGGATTGCCTGGGCACGGTCGAACTGGTCGAAGCGCCCGCGGGTGCTTTCATCTTCCAGCAGGGCAAGAGCGCTCCCGCCTTCTGCATGGTTCTCGAGGGCGAAATCCGCACCGCCCGCCTGGAACCGAACGGCGTCGAAACCCCCATCGCGGTTTTTCACGATGGCGACACCTTCGGCGAAGCCCCCCTGCTCATCGGCGCCAAAATGAGTGGGGCGCAATGCATCGCCACCACCGCCGTCCGCATGCTCCGCGTCGACGTGGAAGGCTTCTGGCAGCTAATGGCCACCTGCCCTATGGTGCGCCAGGGAATCATGGCCAACGCCGCGCAAAGAATTCATGCTTTCCAGGCGACCACGCTGCACCGCGAAAAGCTCATTTCCCTGGGAACCTTGGCCGCGGGCCTGATGCACGAGCTCAACAACCCTGGCTCGGCGGCCAAGCGCTCCGCGGCGCAGCTGCGCGAGAATCTGGCCCGCCTCCAGGAAATCAGCCTGCGCTTCTGCGTCTCCCCTCTGAACCAGGAGCAGCGGGTGTGCCTGCGCGACATGCAGCAGGAGGTCCTCGGGCAGGACAAACCCCGGAAGGCCGCCAGCAGCCTCGAAGAAGCCGACGCGGAAGAAGAGCTGGGCGCGTGGCTCGAAAGCCTCGGCGTAGCGAATTCCTGGAAACTTGCCCCCACGCTGGTGGCCGCCGGCTGGCGCCGCCACGATATCGAGTGCGCCCAGGAAGCCTTTCCCGCCGAGACCCTTCAGGATGCGCTGAACTGGCTTGAAGCCCTCATTTCGGCTATGCAGCAGCTCACCACCATCGAAGAAAGCATCGGCCGCGTCACCGACCTGGTGGTCGCCGTCAAAAGATACGCCTACGAAGACAAAGCTGGCGAACACCTCATCGACGTCCACGAGAGCATCCAGAGCACCCTCATCATCCTCGGCCACAAATTCCGCCACAAGCAGCTCACCGTCGAGAAGGATTTTGCCGCTGACCTGCCCAAAGTCAGGACGCGCGGCACCGGCCTCAGCCAGGTCTGGACCAATCTGCTCGACAACGCCACTGACGCCGCGCCCGACGGTTCGAAAGTGCGCATCCGCACCTGGGCCGAAAACGGCCAGGTCTGCGTCGGCATCGGCGACGAGGGCGCTGGCATCGCCCCCGAGATTCGAGACCAGATTTTTCAGCCCTTCTTCACCACCAAAGCCGCCGGCGTGGGCACCGGCCTCGGCCTCGACATCGCCAAACGCATCGTCACCGGGCAGTACGGCGGATCTATCGGCTTCAGCTCCGAACCCGGCCACACCGAATTCGTGGTTAAGCTTCCGGTCGAAGCCAGGGACTGAAGCTCCCGCACATTGCCTCCCAGGCTCCTGGAACAGGATTAACCTGACCGGGGAATCGTCACGATGGAAACCATCCCAGCGAAATCTGCCGTTCCGATCGCTCCTGCGGCGCCTCCGGCGCCGAAACTGCCCGATATCGCCAACGCGTCGGTTCCTGACACGCTCGCCGCGCTCCATGTAGACCCCGACAAAGGCCTCACGCGCGATGAAGTAAACCTGCGCCGCAGGGAGCATGGCTATAACGAAGTTCCCCCGCAGAAGCAGCATCCTGTCCGGAACTTCTTCGCAAAATTCTGGGGTCTGTCGGCGTGGATGCTGGAGCTGATCATGCTGCTGTCGGCCGTCCTCCGGAAATACTCTGACCTCGTAGTGGTCGGCGCGCTGCTGATCGTCAATGCCATCGTGAGCTTTACGCAGGAACGGCGGGCCGCCGGCGTGGTCGAGACTCTGCGGCGGCGGTTGCAGGTGAGTGCGCGCGTGCTTCGCGATGCGGCCTGGCAGGTGATTCCTGCGCGGGAGCTGGTTCCTGGCGATATCGTGCGCGTTCGCCCCGGCGACATTATCCCGGCGGATGTGAAGCTGTTGACCGGTGCGTTGAGTGTCGACCAGTCGGCGCTCACCGGCGAGTCGAAGGATGCTGATAAGAAGCCGGCCGATGTGGTCCCATCGGGTTCCATCGTCCGCCGCGGGGAAGGCAACGGCGTGGTGATGCTGACCGGGGCACAGACTTACTTTGGCCACACTACGGAACTCGTGCAGAAGGCGCGCCCAAAGCTCCACATCGAAGCGGTGGTGGGCAAGGTCGTACGCTGGCTCTTCGTCATCGTGGGCGCGCTGCTGAGCGTGGTCTTCGTGCTGTCGCTCAGCCGCGGCGTGCACCTCCTCGATATGGCTTCCCTCATGCTTGTCCTGCTGATGAGCGCTGTACCCGTGGCTTTGCCTGTCATGTTCACGGTCAGCATGGCCGTCGGCTCGGGGCAACTGGCCAGGCGCGGCGTCCTGGTCACGCGTCTCAGCGCTTCGGAGGATGCCGCTACCATGGACGTTCTCTGCGTCGACAAGACCGGCACCATCACCATGAACGAATTGGCCGTCACCGGCGTCATTCCGCTCGAACATGCCACGGAATCGGACGTGCTCTTCGCTGGCGCCCTGGCTTCTCGGGAGTCCGACCAGGATCCGATTGACCTGGCATTCCTCGCCGCGGCGAAGCAGCATCGCGTTTTCGATGGCGTTCCCGTAGTGGCTCCGGTTTCCTTCGCGCCGTTTGACGCGATAACCCGGCGCACCGAAGCCGTCGTCCAGCAAAACGGGCAGCGATTTCGCGTGTTGAAAGGCGCCGTGCGAACGATCGCCGAAGCCTGTGGCCTTCAGGCCGAGGCCATCGCAGCCCTGGAGGCACGCGTCAATGAGGCCGCTCAGAAAGGCTATCGTACCCTCGCCGTCGCGCGCGGTCCCGAGACCGGCACTCCCGGGCTGCTCGGATTGGTCACCTTGATTGATCCACCCCGGCCGGACGCGGGGCAACTCATCGCCGAACTCCGCGGCCTCGGCGTGTCGGTGAAGATGCTCAGCGGCGATGCGCTGCCGGTCGCGCGGGAGATCGGCCGGGACGTGGGGTTGGCCAACATCCGCAGCGTTGCCGATCTCAAGGCGGCGGGCGCGCGGGCCGGCAGCGAGGCCGCCGAACTGCTCGCCGGCGTGGATGGATTCGCCGAAGTCTATCCGGAAGATAAATATGTTGTCGTTCAGCAGCTGCAAGCTGCGAAGCATGTAACCGGCATGACCGGCGACGGCGTTAATGACGCGCCTGCTCTGCGCCAGGCAGAAGTGGGCATTGCCGTGAACACGGCGACCGATGTCGCGAAAGGCGCGGCCAGCGTCGTGCTGACCGAACCCGGCTTGACCAACATCGTGGCTCTCGTCGAACAGGGCCGCATCATCTACCAGCGCATCCTCACCTGGATCCTGAATAAGATCAGCCGCACCATCCTTAAGTCCGCTTTCGTTGCCGTCGCCTTCGTGGTCACCGGCAAGTTCGTCGTCTCGGCCTTCGCCATGCTGCTGCTCGTCTTCATGACGGATTCGGCAAAGATCGCCCTCTCCACCGACGACGTTCGCCCTTCCAGAAAGCCGGAGACCTGGAACATCGGGGGCTACGTTGCGGTATCCGTGGTGCTGGGCGTGGCCATGGTCCTCGAAGCGCTGTTCTTCCTGTCTCTCAGTTGGTCGCGCTTCGCTTTGTCGACCAACGACAATGCTCTCTACACCTTCAGTTTTCTCCTGCTGCTTTACATGGCCGTATTTTCTATTGTGTCTGCGCGCGAGCGGCGCTGGTTCTGGAAAACCATGCCCAGTAAAGCTCTCCTGGCATCCCTCACTGCTGAAACCCTCATCGGCACCGCTCTCACACGCGTTGGAATCCCGGATCTCCTGCCATTGCCCTGGTCGCAGACGCTTTCCATTTTCGTGTTCGCGATGTTGGCTTGTCTCACCGTCAACGACGCCTTGAAGGTTGCGATGATCCAGTGGCGCATCCCGGCAGCCGCCTCCACAAAGCCAGTCGATACCCCCGCCCCCGCTTGATGTTGCCATCGCAATTCGGCAGCCTGAGGGCAATCGGTGCCATAAATGACTGAAAATACTATAGTTTAAACCGTGAAGGTGGCTCCTTGCTCAAAAAGATATATCTTTCGTCTTGACAAAAGATATATCTCACGATACATTGTCTCCAGAAAGGAAAATCAAGATGCATCACTCCATATTTGAAACAAAAGAAGATCGCCGCGACCGCAAAGGCTGCTTCGCGCGCCATCAATACGCCGGCTCCCGCGGCTGGTTTGAGAGCGAGTTCGTTGGCGGAGGAGAACGCGGCTTCGAAGGCCATGGCCGCCACGGCTTTGGCTGGGGACGCCACGGGCGACGCTGGGAGCGCGGATTCGCGGGCGGCCGCCTCTTCGACGCCGGCGACCTCAAGCTCGTCATCCTCAAGCTCCTCTCCGAGGAGCCCAGCTACGGCTACCAGCTCATGAAGAAAATGGAAGAACGCCTCGCGGGTGGCTACACGCCCAGCCCCGGCGTCATCTACCCAACCCTGACCCTCCTCGAAGAAGAAGGCCTCGCCTCTGTCTCCACCTCAGCCGACAACAAAAAGGTCTACACCGTCACCCCGGCCGGCCTCGAATACCTCAGGGAGAACAAGGAGCGTGTCGACGAGCTGTTTGCCCGTCTCGACGAGGCCAGCAAGGGTTTCGAGCGCGGCCGCTCCCCCGAGGTCATCCGCGCCTTCATGAACCTGCGCGGGGCCGTCATGGCCCGCCTCTCGCGGGAAGTCACCCCGGAACAGCTTCGCAAAATCACCGAAGCTATCCAGGCTGCAGCCAAAGCTATCGACGAAATGTGAGGGCAGACCCGGGGCTCAACCGGGTCACCCCGCTCTCAACGTATCCAGCGGGTCGACCCTGGTGGCCCGCCGAGCCGGCAGATAGCTCGCCAGCCACGCAATGCCCAGAAAGACCACCGGCGCCAGAGCAAAGGTCCCGAGATCGTGCGCGCTGGTTTTATACAACACGCTGGCCATGAGCCGCGTCAGCAGGAATCCGGCCCCGAGGCCGATCGCAATCCCGCTCAACGCCAGCGCCAATCCGTGCCGCACCACCAGCCAGAGAATGTCCTTCCGTCCCGCGCCCAGCGCCAGACGGATCGCCATTTCCTGACGCCTCTGCACCACCGTCCACGCCAGCATCGCCGCCAGGCCGATCGCGGCCAGCGCCAG